>JAUIBM010000385.1 GCA_030428345.1 Alphaproteobacteria bacterium
GGGTCCGCCGGGCTGGATGGTGACGTCAAGGCCGCATGCGGCATAGGTGCCATCTGCAACCGACTGGTAGAATCCGCCATGCTCCGGCTGGGCCACCCAATTGGTTCCGAAACTGACTTTTTCCGCCGCCCGGGCTGCGGGAACTGCGACTGTGAGCGCCAGCGCGGAGGCAAGGAGCAGACGATTGAGTTTCATCTCTTCACCAAATCCTGTTGGACGCGCGCCGGAATGGCCACGCTTCTTTGAGACAATGGAATGCAAGCGCTATGCCACGCATTCCCGGCGGGATTTGCTCTCCATGCGCCGGTTTTCAAGGTGAAACGGCCCATTCGGCGGGGAGAATGTTCAAGCCTGATGCCCGGAAAATACGCAGATTGCTCCGAATGCGCAAAGACTATGCGCCTTGAATTTCTTCCGCCCGCCGTTAGCGTGGCCGATACTCTCAATGGTCAGGCAGAAGACAGGCATGCACAAGGCGCTTTCCCCCGCATCGATCCGCCCTCCCTTCTCGCTCTACAGCCATGGCGTGGCGGTGGAGGCAGGCGCGCGCCTGGTGTTCTGTTCGGGCCAACTGGGTATTGCGCCGGACGACACGATTCCCCCGGACACCGCGGGTCAGACCCGGCTGTGCTTCGCCAATATCGAGGCGGTCCTGGCCGAGGCCGGAATGGGCCTTGCCAATATCGTGCGCATCAACGCCTATGTCACGGCGCGCGAGCATCTCGCCGCCTATATGGAGGTGCGCAACGAATTGTTCGCAGATCCCTTGCCTGCTTCCACCTTGATGATCGTGTCGGGCTTCGCCCGGCCGGAGTTCACGGTTGAAATCGAGGCGATCGCGGCCGGCTGACCATCGGAGAATCGGGATGCGCAAGATTTGGTGGGGAGATTTCACCGCAGGCCAGTTTGCGGCGGTGGACGCGGAATCCGTGATCGCGGTGCTGCCGATCGCCGCGATCGAGCAGCATGGCCCGCACCTGCCGGTCTCGACCGATTTCGCCATCATGCAGGGCATGATCGAAACCTGCATTGAAATGATCCCGGTGGATCTCGACATCCGCTTCCTGCCGATCCAGGCGGTCGGCAAGTCGAATGAGCACATCCGCTTTCCAGGAACGCTGACCGTCGGGGCGACAACGCTGATCGAGCACTGGTGCGAATTGGGCGCTTCGGTCGCCCGGGCCGGCGTGCGCAAGCTGGTCATCGTCAACTCGCATGGCGGCAACGAGGAGATCATGGGCATCGTCGCGCGCGAATTGCGGGTGCGGCACGACATGCTCGCGGTCAAGACCTCCTGGATGCGCTTCGGCGCGCCCGAGGGGCTCTATGGCGAAGGCGAACAGAAATACGGAATTCACGCCGGCGACCGGGAGACATCGCTGATGCTTCACTTCCGGCCGGACCTTGTCGATATGAGCCAGGCGCAGGACTTTCCCTCCAGGGTCGCCGACGCGGAGCAAAGCTTCGCCAATATCCGACACACCGGAACCCACGCCTTTGCCTGGATCGCCGGCGATCTCAATCCGGCCGGCGCGGTTGGCGAGGCCGCGGCGGCAACCGCGGAAAAAGGCAAGTCGACCGCCGTCCATCAGGCGCAGGGCTTCGTGCAACTCCTCAAGGACGTTCGCGCCGCCCGACTGGACCAATGGCTCCGCAACTGACCGGCATGTGACGGCAAAGGGCCGTCACCTCTGCCCCCACGCGCAACCCCTCGTCTGCAACATGGATCGTGGTCCCGTCGGAGAGCATCATGACGATCTTCGAGAGGACCGATCCGAATCATTGAACATGGCCAAATCGCCGCGAAGCGTTATGCTCGCACCCTGTCGGACTGCCTCCGGCGGGGGAGCATGCGGCCAGGGAATGACCGGGACAGTCGAAATACCGATCTGGATGATCCTGGTCCTGGCGGTGCTGGCGGCCATTGCGCTGGTCGACCGCATCTTCGCGCCATCCGTTCGCTGGTTCTTTCGTCGCAGGCTAAACACCGCCATTGACGAGTTGAACCAGCGGCTGGACCTGCGCATCCAGCCCTTCAAGCTGACCCGCCGCCAGACTCTGATCGACCAATTGCTGTATGACCGCAAGGTGATCGAGGCGGTGGACGCCGAGGCCAAAGCCTCAGGCGTTCCCCGCGCGGTGCTGATGCGCAAGGCGGAGCGCTATGCGCGAGAAATCGTGCCATCCTTTTCGGTCGGCGCCTATTTCGGTTTCGGAACACGGGCCGCGCGCTGGCTGTCGAACCTGCTCTATCGCGTCACGCTGGGCTTTGCCGATGACGCTGCGCTGCGCAGCATCGACCCGCATGCTTCCGTGGTTTTCGTCATGAACCACCGCTCCAACATGGATTATGTCCTGGTCACCTACATGGCCTCGTCCCGTGCGTCGCTTTCCTACGCTGTCGGCGAATGGGCGCGTATCTGGATCCTGGAAAACCTGATCCGCTCCATGGGGGCCTATTTCATCCGCCGCAATTCCGGCGACGCGCTCTACCGCCGTGTACTCGGGCGCTATGTCCACATGGCCACGCGCCAGGGCGTGACGCAGGCGATCTTTCCCGAAGGAGGGCTATCCCGGGACGGAAACCTGCGCGATCCCAAGCTTGGGTTGCTGGGATATGTAGTCTCCGAGTTCGACGCGGCTGACGATCGCGACATCGTCTTCGTGCCAGTCGGACTGAACTACGACCGGGTGCTCGAAGACCGCATCCTGACCGCCCACCGCGAACGCGAGGTCAGCGGGCGCGATTTCCGCGTTCGCATTCCTGCGATGGTGGCGTTCCTTGGAACCCTGCTGTTGCGTCGCATCACCGGCCGGCTCTACCGCTTCGGCTATGCTTGCGTCAGCTTCGGCCGGCCGCTTTCGCTGGCGCAATGGCAGCGCGAACGCGGGATCGCGTTCCGCGAACTGGGGCAGGAAGCGCGATTCGAGGCTGTGGAAAAACTCGCCGAAACGCTGATGCAGCGAATCGGCGCCGTCATTCCCGCCCTGCCGGTGGCCATGCTCTCCCACCTGTTGCTGGAGTCGGGGGACGAATGGGTGGCCGAGACGCGGATGCGCCAGCGCGCGCAGGAACTCATCCAGGAACTGGAAAGTCGGGGCGCGCATGTGCATCTGCCGCGCGCCGACCATGACTACGCGTTCACGACCGGCCTGCGCATGCTGGCGTTGCGCAACCTGGCGCAGCAGAACGCCGATGGTCAATTGCGCGCCAACCCCGCGGAAATGACCCTGCTGACCTATTACGCAAACACGATCGCACACTTGCTGCGTTGAGCGTGACTTGTCTCGAAACCGGGAAAAGGGAATGGACCATTCGCACCGGGCCGAAGCACGGAACCGGGGTCAGGGCCGACATGCCTTGCCCGGCAAGGCTTTCGGCGGGAAATTATTGGGACTGCCGACGGGGGCATGCGGAAATTTCCGCTAGATCCCCCCGTCCGCTGCGCGGTTCGACGAGGCCTTGAAAGGGCCGCCGGTCGATTTTTGTCCACTGACGGACTGCCTGAAATTTAGGCAAAAACTGCAAGAGTTCGAACAGGAATTAATCACAGCACACACCATTGAGGCTAGTGCTTGCTCACCTGCTCCGCCTCCGCAATTGCTGCGTCATGATACCAGGAACCGCCATATACAGCCATTGGCTGCTCGGATTGCCCCGATTGCGTCGAAGAATCGGCCGCTGAAGCGCCTTCAAAAGCCGTTGATCGTCCGCGCACGGGGAATTGCAGAATCTTGGCTGACTCGCGATGCGAATTGGTTGCCATCGATTTTTTCTCCTCTAACGCGTTGCATGCCGCAAAGGCACAGCTAATGCATATATGTTCTGCCCGCAGTTTATGCAAGAAGCCTATTTTATTATCAGCATTTGCACAAAATTTAGTCTTCGCGATGCTTGCTGCTTTCATCGGCAAGTCAACGGATCTATTGCAGCGCACAATTCCATTCCGGCGGCCGCCCTTCGTGGGGGAACGCCCACACATTGGCGCCGCTCTGGCCGCG
>JAUIBM010000386.1 GCA_030428345.1 Alphaproteobacteria bacterium
CGTTTGCGTTCCGCCGAACCGCCACTCCGGCGGCGCCATGTCGGTGCGTGCCGAAACGAACCCCCCCCCCGCGCCTGTGCTGCGCGGGGGCGAAGTCATGGTCGGGGGCGGAGGGGTCGGAGGCGGAGGGCGGCCGCCGACGATCAGGGCCGCTTGCGCCCGGTGATCATCGCCCGGACCAGATTCTCCGAGTGCTCGATGCTGGCGAAGAGAACGCCGGCAATGTGCAGCGCGATCAGGGCGAGCGTGGCGTAGACCAGCGCCTTGTGCGCATCCTCCACCCATTCCACTCCCCAATAGGCGTCGGTCGTCATCATGTATCCCGTTGCCGAAATGCCGGCGATCATGGCGAGCAGGGCAAGCACCATGAGCCCGCCCAGCGGGTTGTGGCCGAGATAGCGCCGCGCCCGAAAGCGCAGCATGTCCCGGGCAAAGCCCAGAACCGTGGCCGGGGAGTACAGGAAGTCGGCGAAACGGGCATGCCGGCTGCCGACGACGCCCCAGACGACGCGCAAGGCCACGAGCGCCGCGATGACATAGCCGACAGGCTCGTGCAGCTTGCGCCATTCATCGCCGCTCACGAACGCGACGGTGAAGAGGATGACGAGCGACCAGTGAAAGATGCGGACGAATGGATCCCACACCTTCACCGCCGGCGCGGGGGCTTTCGCCTCCCGCGCGGGTTCCAGACGGACGTCCATCAGTCTTCGTCAGCTCCGCCAACCAGTTCACCGCTCACCGGGTTGAACAGGATTTCGAGCTTCTTGCCGTCCTTGATGCCATAGACCTCGTAGCAGCTGCCTTCGACCTTGACCTGGCGCACGTCATAGCCGGCGGCGGTCGCCTTCTCCTTCATGGCGTCCTTGGACATCCATTCGCTGGTCGGGGCATTGACGCAAGACTCCTCGGACGCGAATGCCGGCGCGGCGATCACGGTTGCAATGGCCAGGGCGGCGAATATGGAAACAGGCTTCATTGGGAGTATCCTTTTCATCTGCGCCGCACTCCGGCGGCGATCTGGTTTCGACGAGAGCCAGTTTCGTGCAACGCGCATTGCCGATCGCTGATGCGTCATGTCAGCTTCCGGTAAGCTTGCATGTAATAGGAACGCCAGATGCCGAACCGCCCCGCCCCTTCCCGCGCAGTCGCGACCGCCAGCGCATTGGCGGCGGTGTTCTGGTTCACCGTCGCGGTCGCGCCGACCGGCGCGCATGAGCGCGAACAGGACCATGCCTACAAGGCGAGCCGCAGCGGGCAGATCCTTTCGCTGGAGACGATCCTGGAAAAATTGCGGCCGACCATCGGGTCAGAGATCGTCGGCATCGAGACCGAGAGCGAACACGGCGCGCTTGTCTACGAGATCCGTTATCTCGACAGCACCGGCCGCCGCCGCGAGATTCACATCGACGCGCGCACCGGCGAGCCGTCGCAAGACGCGGATTGAACCCATGCGAATTCTGATCGTCGAGGATGACCGCCGCATCGCTGCCGACATTGCCGCGGCGCTGGAAGCGGCCGGCTATTCCGCCGAACGCGAGGGCGATGGCGAGAACGCCTGGTTTCGCGGCGACACGGAGGCCTTCGCCGCCATCATTCTCGACCTCGGCCTGCCGCAGATGGACGGGCTGACAATCCTGAAGAAATGGCGCGCCGCCGGCCGCGACGTTCCGATCCTCATTCTCACCGCGCGGGGCTCCTGGACCGAGCGGGTGGAAGGCATCGAGGCCGGGGCCGACGACTATCTGCCGAAACCTTTCGAGATGGACGAACTCATCGCGCGGCTGCGGGCGATCCTGCGCCGCCATGGCGGCCACGCTTCGCCGGAAATCTCGATCGGCGAGATCACGCTCGATCCGCGCCGCATGCGCGTCACCCGCGCCGGGGTTCCGGTCCCGCTCGCCCCGCAGGAATATCGTCTGGTGCAATATCTGATGCACCATCGCGGGCGCGTGGTTACCCAGCAGGAACTGGCCGAGCAATTGCACGGCGACCGATTCGAGCGCGAATCGAACGCCGTGGAGGCGCTCGTGGCGCGCGTGCGCCGCAAGCTGGGACCCGATGCCATAAAAACGCGGCGCGGCTATGGCTACGCCATGGACGACGCGGGAGAGACGGCTTGACCCTCCGCTCGCTGCGCAGCCGACTGCAAGTGCTGGCCTTCGCCGCGGTCGCGATCGCGCTGGTCGTCACCGCGCTGCTGCTGTCCGCGCTGTTCGAAAGGCATATCAACCGGCGGGTCACGGGCGAACTCGACGCGCATCTGTCGCGCATCGCCGGAAAGCTGGTCGTCAACGCGGCCGGCGAAATCGAAATGAACGCCGAACTGACCGATCCTCGCTTCGAGACCGTGTTCAGTGGGCTCTACTGGCAGGTCGTCAATGAGAAGACCGGCAAACTGCTGCGCTCCAAATCGCTTTGGGACGACGATCTCGCCCTGCCGGCCGATCTTCCTGCGATCGGCCAGATCCATACCCACGAGCTTGCCGGTCCCATCGGCCAGCCGCTGCTGGTGCGCGAACGCCGCATCCTCTTGGGCGATGGCGGCGCCGCGATCCCGGTGCGCATTGCCGTCGCCATCGACGTGGCGGATGTGCACGCGCTCCAGGCGGACTTCACCTGGGACATCATGGTGGTGCTTGCCCTGCTCGGCGCGCTTCTGTTCGTGGCGCTGTGGCTGCAGGTGCGCCTTGGCCTTGGTCCGCTGGACCGGATCCGGGCCGGCGTCGCCGCCATTCGCGAGGGCCGCTCCACGCAATTGCCGCCCGACCTTCCGCAGGAAATCGCCCCGCTCGCCGAGGAGATCGACTTCCTGATCGCCGAGCAGCACCGGGAAATCGAACGCGCCGGCAACAGGGCCGGCGACCTGGCGCATGGCCTGAAGACGCCGCTCACCATCCTGGCCGGAGACGTGCGCCGCCTGCGCGAGAAGGGCGAGACGGTGATCGCGGCCGATATCGAGGCCGTTTCGCAGATCATGCGCCGCCATGTCGAACGTCAATTGGCGCTTGCCCGCCGCCGGCACGGCGCGGGCGGCCAGATGCGCACCCAGATCGCGCCAGCGGTGGAAAGGCTGGTGAACACCTTCGCCAGATTGCCGGACAAACAGCATCTGCGCTTCGAGATCGAGGTCGATCCCGGCGCGGCGGCCGCGATGAACCCGGACGATTTCAACGACGTCATGGGCAATCTGCTGGAAAACGCCACGCGTCACGCCCGCGCAGCAATCCGTGTCGAGACGCGCGACGCCGACGAGGGGACGCTGCTTGTGGTCGGCGATGACGGCCCGGGCGTTGCTCCACCGCAAATGCACAGGATGCTGCTGCGCGGCGTGCGCCTCGACGAGAAGAGCGAAGGCACCGGACTGGGATTGGCCATTGCCGGCGACATTCTGGAGGCCTATGAGGTCGCGCTATGCGCAAGGCCCTCCCCCCTGGGCGGGCTGGAGATCGGCTTCCCCCTGCCCGCGCTGCAGCAACGCCGCACCGCGGGTAGTCGTTAACCTTTGATTAACCATCGCCGCACAAGATTCCCCCAACGGCACGGGGGACTGCGAATCATGTTCGACGAATTCAAGAAGCCGAGGCTGGTGCGCTATGACGACATCAGCCGCGTTGTCCGGGAGTTGCGCCGGCTTGGCACCGAGGCAAGGCAGATCTGGGAACTCGTGACGGAAGTCGGGCCGGTAGACCTCGACATGCTCAACGAGATCCTGCGCAAGGAAGAACTGGTGGTCCGACCATGACATTTGCATCCCGTTACATCAGCGTTGGGGGCAAGTGTCACGGTCTCTTGGACCACTAGCAACATCATGATTCTAATGGAATTTTTGAATTTCACATTTGAGCGACAATGTCACTGCAAGTGGTCCTCAAATGCCAAGTTCATTCCACTGGCTGCTTGAGCCAGGGGTTCAGATCCGGCGCACCATCGGGCCGAGACGCATGCCGGGCGGCGGATCTTGCCCGACGATCATCACCCAGTAATGGGTATAGCGCGGG
>JAUIBM010000387.1 GCA_030428345.1 Alphaproteobacteria bacterium
GAGGTTCTGGACCTGATGGGAGCGCTGAAGCTCTACGGGATGCGGTCGGCCTATGACGAGATCATGGGCGTCGCCATCAAGCGCCAGCACGAGCCGCCGAAGATCGTCGGCGATCTGCTGTCGGCCGAGATCGCCGAGAAGCAGGCCCGCTCGATCAAATACCAGCTCACCGTCGCCAAGCTTCCCTTGGCCAAGGACATCGACGACTTCGACTTCACCAGCACTCCGGTCAACGAACCCCTTGTCCGCGACCTGGCCGGTGGCGCCTTCGTCGCCGATCAGCGTAACGTCGTCCTGGTCGGCGGCACCGGAACCGGCAAGTCGCATCTGGCCATCGCCATTGCCCGGGCGCTGATCCGCAACGGTGCTCGCGGACGCTTCTTCAATGTGGTCGATCTGGTCAACCGGCTGGAGACCGAGACCCGCGCCGGGCGGCAGGGGCGCATTGCCGATCATCTGACCCGGCTCGACTTCGTCGTCTTTGACGAACTCGGCTACCTGCCCTTCGCCCAGGCCGGCGGGCAACTGCTCTTCCACCTCGTCTCGAAGCTCTACGAGCGCACCAGCGTCATCATCACCACCAATCTCGCTTTCGCAGAATGGCCGAGTGTGTTCGGCGACGCCAAGATGACGACCGCGCTGCGAAATCGTCGAGACCGGAAACGAATCCTGGCGCTTCAAAAGCCGCTCTCAAAGCTAAAGCCGAAAGGCAAATCAGCCGCGCCCGATCAGGCTGTGCAACCCCGACCAGCTTCGCCTGATCGGGCGCTAACCGGTGTGCCCTTCATCAGCTCAAGCCGGGGGCCCTTTTACGCGAAAACGCAGGGTCCCGATTCCACGGTCATTGACAGCCGGTTTCCGTCGACCAGCAGACATCCGCAGCGCTGGCTGGTGTAGAGGTCTCGGGCGAGCGCCTGACGCCTGATCCCGTTCGGACCATGCCAGCGTTTGTCGCTAAATCCTCCAAGAAATCGGTTCAATCACAGCCAGAAGATCGCGTCTGCGCTTTCCCTCGGCCACAGACGCACCCCATAGAGGATCTCCGCCTCTCGTGAAAAGTGACGCGGTCGGCTGGTCGGCCACCCAGGATTCGGCGGCACTACTAGGCTAGGGCAGAAGAAGCTCGGAAATGACGTTAGTGTCGAGGACAATCATTGGCCCAGATCGGCGGAGTCACGAATTGGCTCGCGCGCCGGAATCTCCAGCTCGATGCCCCCAATCTTGGCCATCCGGCTGCGAATCCGAGTTGCCAGGTTTCCCTTTTTCGGACGGAGTTCGGTTGCAAGTGCTGCGCGGAGAATATCCCGCGCTTCGTCTTCCATCAAACGGCCTCGCGACGCCGCGCGCATGCGCAGACGATTCTTCAGCTGCTCATCGAGATTTCTGATCGTCCTGCTGACCATGGGCACCTCGTACATCAATGATTGCATCGCCTTCAAGGCGAACCGCCGGGCTTCTGGGGCGTCGTCTTTTATCGCCAACAAGGACTCGCATTATGATCAAACGAGAGCTGATCGATACCGGCACCAACAAGCGCTACGTGCGCCGTGAGGGGAAGAGCCAGTTCAAGGAATCCGACGATCTTGGACGCTCGTTGAGGTTCCTTCGGACCGGGAAGTGCCGGGTGGGCATGCCACCAAGAAGAGAGGCATGAAGGGTTGTTTTGATGAAACCTTGCCGCTTGCGCGCTGCAGCGCGCAAGGGACACTGACGCTCCGGCGGTCCCGTCGGTGCTCACTGGCAGAAATGTCGGGTTGACCACCGTGCCCTTGCCCGCCTTGCTCTTCGCGGCCTCCGGTGTCCGCAACACAAGGGTTTTGGGTCGGGAATCGGCTAAAAGAAGCACGAGACGTGCAGGCGGAAAGAATGGACAAAGCTGACTTGGAAGAGCTGAGGGCGCAGGTGCCCTGCAGCGCGGTGCTGGAAGAGGCAGGGTTTGCGCTCGACCTCAAGGAGAGCACGCGGAAGGCGATGAAATATCGCCGGGACGGCGAGATCATCATCGTCATCCATGACGGCAAGGGCTGGTTCGACCCCCTCGGCGAAGGCAAGGGCGACGTCTTTAACCTCGTCGAGCATCTGCAGGGCGTGCGCTTCGTCGAGGCCATGCACGAAGTGGCAGGCCTCGTTGGGTTCGTTCCGTCCCCAACGGTCTGGGAGCGGGAGTCGCGAGACCGAAAGCCTGACGTTTCCGTTTCCGAACGATGGCGCACAAGGCGCAAGCCGTGGAAGGAATCGGCAGCCTGGCGCTATCTGAGGGACCAGCGCGGCCTGAGCGAACGGATTATCCGCATTGCGATCGCCGCCAATCGTCTCCGCGAGGGGCCGCATGGCAGCATGTGGGCTGCCCATACAGACAGTGACGGTGCTATCACGGGCTGGGAGGAGCGTGGCCCGGATTGGCGTGGCTTCGCCGCCGGTGGCGCCAAGGTGCTGTTTCGCCTCGGACGGCCGGACGCGCTGCGGCTGTGCGTGACGGAGGCGGCAATCGACGCCCTGAGTCTGGCGGCCATCGAGGAGATGCGGGCCGGTTCGGTCTATCTCAGCGCCGGAGGTGGCTGGTCGCCGGCAACGGCAGAAGCTCTACGCCTGCTCGCCGCGCGTCCCGGCGCGGAACTCGTCGCGGCGACTGACGCGAACAAGCAGGGCAACGTGTTTGCCGAGCGCCTCTATGAGATCGCTGAAGAAGCAGGCGCTGCCTGGTCACGCCTCCTGCCTCCGCTTGATGATTGGAACGATGCTCTGCGCGCGCACCAAGGAGCTAGAAGCCGAGGAGAATGAGGAAGGATAGGTCTGCCGCATGCCCGCCGGCCGCGATCAAGGGTGAAGCTGCGCCCGGCATGCGCCGGCCCTTGACCCGGCCGAACGGAGAGGCGGCCCGCCCGAAGGTGTGTTCAACGCCTGAGGGAAGGACAAGACAATGGAAATGGCGGAGAGGCTGGGTGCGATCCTGCGCGCCCTTCAGATCACCGAGATCGAATATTCGCTCAGTGGTGGTGGCGATTCTGGTGAAACGACACTTGAACGCGTCACCTACAGTGGTGACCCGCTGGCGCATGATCTGCCGGATATACCCATCTTTATCAGCGACCGCGGCGAAATCCGGCACTTGCCGGAACTGCTTGAAAACATCGTCGCCGATGCGCCCGAGGGCGACTGGGTCAATAATGAGGGCGGATACGGCACCGTCTATATCCGTCCTTTCGAGGACGAGGAAGGGCTGACCATCGAGTGCGATATGTCCTATCGCGAAGACGGTGATTATGGCGATGACGACGAAGACGAGTTTGTCGATGATGATCCGATCGACGGTGAGGACGATGGTCCACTCGCCCTCGCGGTTGAGGTTCTGGTCGGGGAGGTTGCGCCATGAGCAGCCGATCCTGGTCCCAGCTGAAGACCATCGCCATCAGCCAGCTCGTCGCTGCCTGTCCCTGGATCAGGGAACGCCCGACCCAATTCTCGGCCTTTTCCATTATCGTGGCGCTGGCAGAGGTCAGGATGACGGTCCGCGCCATCGAGGGGCGTCTGGATGCCGATGTCCGCACAACACCATCAGTAAAAAAAGATCCGCTCGCCGCCGAGCTGGTCCAAATGATCGCGGACAATGCAACGAGTCATGCATCTTCCGCACGGCCCGAAAGCAGTCCCGCCTTCGGTGACTGGGCTGAAGATCACGGGTTTTCGGATATGGGCGTTGCGCTCCTGTCGAGCAACGCCAACTGGCAGGATCTGACGGCGGCCGCCGGGATCATTGCAACGGCGATCAAGGCCCTTTCGGAACGCGCCCGTACGCTCGCACAGACCCACATGGGCACCATACTGGCGCGCGATCTGCCCGATGGCGTTTTCCTGCGTCATGGTCTCAACGCGGTCGCCGCCTGGCTGCTGGCTCCCGAAACGAGCGGCCGGGAGGAGCGTGCCGTAGTGCTCACGCGCCGTCGGCAGGCGATGTCCGTTTACGGCGCGTTGTCCTGCGCTCTGCGCGAGGAGGAC
>JAUIBM010000388.1 GCA_030428345.1 Alphaproteobacteria bacterium
CTGGCGGAGGACGCCTCCATTCTCGACGCCAGCTATGAATTGGGGCTTTCAGGACCCGGCCGTCTGCACGATTTGTTCGTCACCCATGAGGCGATGTCGCCGGGCATCTACAAGGCGAAGGGGGCGGGCCTGAAGATCAGCTACGGCTTTCACGATTGCCAGTTCGGCCGGGCGCTTGTGCTGGCGACGGATCGCGGCATGGCAGGCATGGCATTCTGCGATCCGGGCGGCGAGCAGGCGGCGCTCGCCGACATGATGTCGCGCTGGCCGGCGGCCGATTACGCGAGCGATGAGGCGGCGACCGCTCCCTATGCGCGCCGCGCCCTGCTGCCGGAATGCTGGCAGGCGGATACTCCGCTACGCGTGGTTCTCATCGGGACGGATTTCGAGATCCGGGTCTGGGAGGGGCTGCTCACCATCCCGCTGGGCACGGCGACCACCTATTCCAGCCTCGCCGGAAGGATCGGTCGTCCGGACGCGCCGCGTGCGGTCGGCCGGGCGGTGGGGCGCAATCCGCTGTCCTTTGTGGTGCCCTGCCACCGCGTCGTCGCCAAGTCCGGCGCGCTGACCGGCTATCATTGGGGCCTGACGCGCAAGCAGGCAATGCTCGGCTGGGAGGCCGGCGTCGCCGCCGCCTGATCGAAGCGGAACTCCGAGCGAATGAACGGGTCACATCGCAGGCGCAATTGCCCTATGGTCAGGCAAACGGGTCTGGAGATGTCGCAATGAATGATTCGCTTGCCGCAGTCGGACTTTATGCCGGTCTGATGGGTCTGGTCGCCATATGGCTAGTGGCGATCGTGTCGCGCTGGCGCAGCAAGACCAGGATATTGATCGGCGATGGCGGCAATATCGACCTGATCCGGGCGATGCGCGGCCAGGCGAATTTCGTCGAAAACGTGCCGCTGGCGCTGGTTCTGATGCTCGTGCTGGCGCTGCTGGGCTTTCCCTCGCTGGCGATCCATGCCCTCGGCGTGGCGCTGACGGTCGGTCGCATCGCCCATGGCGCGCATTTCTCCGGTCCCGACAAACCCGGCTGGCAACGCGCGCTCGGCGCCACCCTGTCGGCGCTGGTGATCGCGATTTCCGCGCTGGCGGCGATCGCCTATGCGATCATGGCCTTGATGGCGTGACGGGGGCCAGGAACACAGCGCCGCACGCCGCGCCGGGGCGGGAATTGGCGTTTGCCCGAACGGCCAAGCCGCGATAACTTCAATTCGTACATTCATATGATTGAATGTTTTGGGAGGAAAAAACCATGAAACTACTGCGTGCCATGATCGCGCTCAGCACGGCGCTGTTCCTGTCCGTCTCCGCTCACGCGGCCGACATCGTGCACAAGCTTGCCATTCACGTCGATGAGAACGATCCGGCCGTGATGGCGCTGGCGCTCAACAATGCCGAAAACGTCAAGGCCTACTACGCCTCCCAGGGGGAGGGGCTGATGGTGGAGATCGTCGCCTACGGGCCCGGGCTGAACATGCTGCTGGCCGGAAAGAGCCCGGTCAAGGAACGCATCGCAGCCATGTCGCTGGAAGACCCGACCATGCAGTTCTCCGCATGCGGCAACACGCTTGCGAAGATGCAGGAGAAGGCCGGCAAGGATCTGCCCCTGCTTTCGGAGGCAAAGCTCGTGACATCCGGCGTCGTGCGCCTGATGGAACTGCAGGAGCAGGGATACAGCTACGTCAAGCCGTAAGGGGTGCGTTCAGCAAAGGGCGGCCGGGCACCGGCCGCCTCTATTCTACGTCGGTGGATTTGAGTTCGGCGAGCCTCGGCATCGAGATCGTCGAATAACCCGCGTCGACAAAATGGATTTCGCCGGTAACGCCCGATGAAAGATCGGACAGCAGGTAGAGCGCCGATCCGCCGACCTCGTCGATCCCGACTGTGCGGGCCAGCGGCGCATTGCGCTTCTGGTAGTTGAACATCAGCCGCGCGTCGGAAACGCCGGAACCTGCAAGGGTACGCACCGGGCCGGCGGAAATCGCGTTCACCCGGATGTTGTTCGCGCCGAAATCGCTCGCCAGATAGCGCACGCTCGCTTCCAGCGCCGCCTTGGCCACCCCCATCACGTTGTAATTGGGCATGACGCGGGTCGATCCGCCATAGGTCAGCGTCACCATCGAGCCGCCATTGGTCATCAGCTTGGCGGCGCGCGCGGCGATCTCGGTGAAGGAGAAGCAGGAGATCACCATGGTGCGGGAAAAATTTTCGCGGGTGGTGTTGGCGTACAGGCCCTTCAGTTCCGACTTGTCGGAAAAGCCGATGCAGTGGACGACAAAGTCGAGGCTACCCCATCTTTCGCCGAGTTCGGCAAAGACGGCGTCCACCGTCTCCACCTTCTCCACGTCGCAATTGAGCAGGATATCCGAGCCCAGGCTCGCGGCAAGCGGCCTGACGCGTTTGCCGAATGCGTCGCCCTGATAGGTGAAGGCGAGTTCCGCCCCGTGCTCGGAGAGCCGCTTGGCGATGCCCCAGGCGATCGAATGGTCATTGGCGACCCCCATGACCAGCCCGCGCTTGCCTGCCATCAAACCGCCCATTCCCGATCCCCCGTCAGCCATTATAGCGTTGCATGGCAAGCGTTGCGTTGGTTCCGCCGAAGCCGAACGAGTTGGAAAGCACCGTGTCGACCCGCGCGCCATCAATGCGCTCGCGGACGATGTTCATGTCGGCGAAATCGGGATCGAGTTCATCGATATGCGCGCTCTCGCAGATGAAGCCATTGTTCATCATCAGCAGCGAATAGATTGCTTCCTGGACGCCCGTCGCACCGAGCGAATGGCCGGTCAGCGACTTGGTGCCGGAAATCGGCGGGCATTTGTCGCCGAACATCTCCCGGATCGCTTCCATCTCCTTCTTGTCGCCCACGGGCGTGGAGGTTGCGTGCGGATTGATGTAGTCGATCGGCTCGTTGACCGTCTCCATCGCCATCTTCATGCAGCGCACCGCGCCTTCGCCCGACGGGGCGACCATGTCATAGCCGTCGGAAGTCGCGCCGTAGCCGATGATCTCGCCATAGATGTGCGCGCCGCGGGCCTTGGCGTGCTCCAGTTCCTCAAGCACCAGCACGCCCGCCCCGCCGGCGATTACGAAGCCGTCGCGATTGGCGTCATAGGCGCGCGAGGCCACTTCCGGCCGGTCGTTGTATTTCGAGGACATGGCGCCCATGGCGTCGAACAGGTTGGACATGGTCCAGTCGAGATCCTCAGAGCCGCCGGCGAAGATGATGTCCTGCTTGCCGATCTGGATCGTCTCATAGGCATTGCCGATGCAGTGGTTGGACGTGGCGCAGGCCGATGAGATGGAATAGTTGACGCCCTTGATTTCCATCTGCGTCGCAAGGACGGCCGATGCGGTGGAACTCATCGCCTTGGGCACGGCGGTCGGCCCGACCCGGCGCGGTCCCTTTTCCTGCGTCACCAGCGCCGCCTCGAAAATGGTGCGGGTGGACGGGCCGCCAGAGCCCATGATGATTCCGGTTCGTGGATTGACCACATCGGAAGGCTCGAGCCCTCCATCCTGGATTGCCTGCTGCATGGCGATATAGTTCCAGGCCAGCCCGGCTTCCATGAAGCGGCGTGGTTTGCGCGGAACCTGTTCCTTCCAGTCGAGCTGCGGCTGGCCGTGGACATGGCACCGGAAGCCGAGTTCAGCGCCGAAGAGCGGCGCGCTCTGGAGCCGTACTTCACCAATCTCGACCGGCCGGTCTTCGCCCTGCGCAATCTTCCCGAGGTCGTCAAAGCCGCGCTGTTCGCCCGCTACTCGCGTTCGCCCAAGAGCCTGCGCCGCCTCTTCGTCGACGAGTTCCTCGACGACGGTCTCGGCGGCGCCACCGCGGCGGTGGGCACGGCGCGCTCGGAGAAGCTCTTCAAGCGAGTCCTCGCCGAATACGGGGACGACTCGGTGGCACAGCTGGGCGGTGCGCATATCGCGGTCGAGGGGGCTTCCAACTATCTGACCAAAGTCCTCGAGTGGGGGCGGCTGAT
>JAUIBM010000389.1 GCA_030428345.1 Alphaproteobacteria bacterium
ACCTTCTCCCCAGGGGGAGAAGAGGATGCAGTGCCTGTCCGCGCCACCCCTCCACCCTCATGGTGAGCCTGTCGAACCACGAGGGTGGGACAGTGAGAGGTCAGCGGCCTTCCACCTCGCCCTTCGACAAGCTCAGGGTGAGGTAGAAGGGAGGCTCTTGATTCCATTGCAGAATTCCCCTCATCCGGCGCTTCGGGCCACCTTCTCCCCAGGGGGAGAAGAGGATGCCGTGCCTGTCCGCGCCGACCCGATCCATCTTGATGGCGGGGCCTGCCGGATCGCGCCACGCCACCCTCATGTTGAGCTTGTCGAACCACGAGGGTGGGCAAACAGGATGGATTTGCGGCCTTCCACCTCGCCCTTCGACGAGCTCAGGATGAGGTGGAAGAGGGCCATTCAAACCGCGTTGTCTGTCAGAAATCCGATCCTGGGAGAGTCAAGGCCGCTTGCCTGGACCCTGCGTCAGTCAAACCGGCCCGAATCGTACTTTCCGGAAAAAATGTCCGGTCAGACCACCTTGCCGGGATTCATGATGCCCTTGGGGTCGAGCGCCTGCTTGACGGCGCGCATCATCGCCATTTCCACCGGGCTCTTGGTCTTCGCCAGCAGATCGCGCTTCAGCCGGCCGATGCCGTGTTCGGCCGAGACCGAGCCGCCCAGTTCCAGCACGATCGTGTTCACGATGTCGCCGATTTCGCCGCGTCGCGCCAGGAAGGCGGCGCGGTCGCCCCCTGCCGGCTGCGAGAAATTATAGTGCAGATTGCCGTCGCCCATATGCCCGAAGGTGCAGAGCCGTCCTTGCGGCATGGCCGCGTCCAGCGCCGCGCCGGCCCTTTCGATGAATTGCGGGATCAGATGCACCGGCACGGAAATGTCGTGCTTGAACGAGGCGCCCTCCGGCCCCTGCGCCGGTCCCATGTCGTCGCGCAATTTCCACAGCGCGTCGCGCTGGGCGATGGTTTCGGCCACCACCCCGTCGACGACAAGTCCTGCCTCCACCGCCTTTTCGAAGATCGCCTCGATCAGCGAGCGCGCGTCCTGCGCCGAGCGCCCGGAGGAAATCTCCGCCAGGACATACCAGGGCGAGGGAGCGGCGAGCGGGTCGCGGCTGCCCGGCATGTTGCGCAGGACGAATTCCAGCGGCGTGCGCGCGATCAGCTCGAAGCCGGTCAGCGAATTGCCGGCCATGTCTAGCGCCAGGTTGAAGAGATCGAGCGCATGGGCGGGCGAGGGGGTGGCGACCCAGGCCACCTCGCGCCCGCGCGGCCGCGGGTGAAGCTTCAGCACCGCCGCCGTGACGATGCCGAGCGTGCCCTCCGCGCCGATGAAGAGCTGCTTCATGGCGTAGCCCGTATTGTCCTTCTTCAGCCGGCGCAGCCCCTCCCAGATTTCGCCGCTTGGCAGCACGACTTCCAGGCCCAGCACCTGCTCGCGCGTATTGCCATAGGCCAGCACCTGCGTGCCGCCGGCATTGGTCGAGATATTGCCGCCGATCTGGCAACTGCCCTGGCTGCCCAGCGAAAGCGGGAACAGCCGGTCCGCCGCCTCGGCCGCGTCGCGCAGATGCTGCAGCACTACGCCGGCCTCGGCGGTGATCGTGTTGCCGGCCGTGTCGATGTCGCGGATGCGGTTCATGCGCTCCAGGCTGACGACGATCTGCGCGCCGCTCTCGTCGGGAACGCCGCCGGCGGCGTGTCCGGTGTGCCCGCCCTGCGGCACGATCGCCGTGCCGGTTTCATTGGCCAGTGTCAGGATCGCCGAGACCTCGGCGGTCGAGCCCGGCCGCAGGACGAGCGGCGTGCGGCCGACATAGATGCCGCGGTTCTCGTGGGTGTAATGCGTCAGGTCGCTGTCGGGGGTCAGCGCATTGGCCGGACCGACAATGGCGGAGAAACGCGCGAGAAGCTCGGGCTCGATCATTCAGGTTTCCTTGGGGCGGCGGCGCGGCTGAGGCGGTCGTTGATGGCGAGGCCCAGCCCGGCTTCGGGTATGGGCTCGACCGCGATCAGCGCGGGATGGGCGGCGTCGATTTCCTTCAGCATGCGGTAGAGATGGGCGGCGGCCTCGCGCAGGTCTCCGACTGCCGAGAGATTGCGCATGATTGATGCCTCATCGCGCGAGCGGCCTTCTCCGCCGCCAAAGGCCAGGAGCCCGGCGCCGGGTGGACACCGCACCGCGTTCAGCATCACCGCCGCCTCCGGCGCATAATGGCTCGCCATCATTCCGGGTGCCTGGATCGCGGCTCCCGTGGCCGATTCCACGGGCAAGCCCGTTGCCGCCTGCAGTTCCTGGGCCGTGATAGCGCCGGGACGCAGCAGCACGAGACGGTCGTCTTCGACCTTGACGATGGTGGATTCGATCCCGACCTCGCATGGTCCGGCGTCGAGGACGATCAGGTCCGTCCCGGCGAATTCCTGCGCCACATGCGCCGCGGTGGTTGGCGATATGCGGCCCGAGCGGTTGGCGCTCGGTGCGGCGAGGGGGCGGCCGAACGCCGCGATGAGGCGCCGCGACGGTCCGCCGGGGCAGCGCAGGCCGATCGTCGAAAGCCCTGCCGTGACCAGTTCGCTGATCCCGCTTGCCGGCCGCAGCGGCACGACGATGGTCAGCGGCCCGGGCCAGAAACGCCCGGCAAGGCGGGTCGCGGTCGCGTCCATTTCGCCGATGCCTTGCGCCATCGCGATGTCGCACACATGGCAGATCAGCGGGTTGAAACGCGGCCGTCCCTTCATCTCGAAGATACGGGCGACGGCGATTCCGTTTGTTGCATCCGCGGCCAGCCCGTAGACTGTCTCGGTGGGAATGGCGACGCATGCGCCGCTGCCAAGCGCGGTCAGCGCTTCCCTTTCCCATGCGTCGGTTTCATCAGTCGCGATGACGTGGACCATGGTCAGCCTATAGACTTGGCGGGGGCCGCTCGGCAAGCCGGCGACGATGTTGTGCGATTGACGTTTACGTAATCAGAAATTACAGCAGGCGGGACGGGTGGCCGCAAGGGCCGCGAAACCGCCCATAGATGGAGGAAGCTCATGTATCGCGCACCGGTGGCCGAAATCGCCTTTGCCCTCAAGCATGTCGCCGGGATGAGCCAGGCGCTCGAAGCCGGCGCGCTCGGCGATCTGTCGGAGGATCTGGTCGACGCGGTGCTGGAGGAGGCGGGCCGCTTCGCCACCGAGGAGATCGCGCCGCTCAACAAGGTCGGCGACGCCCATGGCACGCCGCTCAAGGACGGCGTGGTCACGACCCCGCCCGGCTGGAAGGAAACCTACAAGGCCTGGTGCGAGGGCGGCTGGAACGCCATCGCCGGGCCAGAGGAGCATGGCGGACAGGGCCTGCCGACCATGATGGCGGTCGCCGCCGCCGAGATGTGGAATTCGGCCTCCATGGCGTTCGGCCTGGGCCCGCTGCTGACGATCGGCGCGGTCGAGGCGCTGCACAAGCACGGCTCGCAGGCGCTGAAGGATGCCTATCTGGCCAAGCTGGTTTCCGGCGAATGGACCGGAACGATGAATTTGACCGAGCCGCAGGCCGGCTCCGATCTCGCCGCCCTCAAGGCCCGCGCCGAACGCGCCGAAGACGGCAGCTATCGCATCTTCGGCCAGAAGATCTTCATCACCTATGGCGAACACGACATGACGGACAATATCTGTCACCTCGTGCTCGCGCGCCTGCCCGACGCGCCCGCCGGCACGCGCGGCATCTCGCTGTTTCTGGTTCCGAAATTCCTGCTCGACGCCGATGGCGCGCCCGGCGAACGCAATGACGTGTTCTGCCAGTCGGTCGAGCACAAGCTCGGCATTCACGGATCGCCGACCTGCGTCATGATCTATGGCGACGGCCATGGCGGGCGTGAGCCCGGTGCGATCGGCTATCTGATCGGCGAGGAAAATCGCGGCCTCGCCTGCATGTTCACCATGATGAACAATGCCCGCCTCAATGTCGGCATCCAGGGCGTGGCGGTGGCGGAAGCGGCCTACCAGCACGCGCTCGA
>JAUIBM010000390.1 GCA_030428345.1 Alphaproteobacteria bacterium
CAGCACGTCGCCGACCTGCAAATGATGGTGCGCCGGGCCGGGTCCGTCCGGGTTCCAGCCGCGCAGCACATGGGCGATCGCCGGATCGGGCGTGTTGGTGTAGTGGCTGTCATGGGCATGGTTCATGGTCACGACGGTCGGCGGGCCTCCAGACCCGGCGGCGTTGTCGTAATCGGTGACGATGGCGACCCCGCCCGGCGTCTCGATGCGAAAGGCCGAATGGCCGACATAGGCGATCTTCACCTCGTCGGCGGCGAGCTGGGCAAGCCGCCGCCCGATGACGCCGGTTGCGCCCGGCGCCCTGGGGGCCATGGGCTCGAATGAAGCGCGCAAGAAGGCCGGCGCCTGCCGGTCCTGCGCCACGGCAAGGCAGGTGCTCGCCATGGTCTGCGCCACGGCGCGATCGGCCTGCGCGCCGGCGACGCAAAGCAGGACAGCGAAAAACAGCGTTCGGCAAATCGGCAGTCTAAGCATGGCGCGCTCCCGTTTCATCCCTGCCCGGCCCGCGCCCGGCAGACGCTCTCGCGAATTGGTCCAACTGCTCTCGCGATGCGGTCCGGGGCAGTATGACGCAGTCTTGAGCCGCGTTCACGTAAACTTGCGTTGAACGAAGCCGCCAGCGCTCCACCCTTCCCAAGCGTAATCCAACCTTGCAGGAGGCAATGAACATGACGACATCCAGAAGCGCCGGACAGGGAATCTCCAGACGCGGCGCGTTCAAGCTGGCCGCCGCCGCCGGAGCGGTTCTCGCCGCGCCGCAAATCATGGTGCGCCCGGCCCAGGCAGCCGCGCCGATGATGGGGGCAACGATTCCGCAATTCTATCGCTTCAAGCTCGGCGATTTCGAGATCGTCACCCTCAATGACGGAACGCGCGCCGGCGACGGCCCGCATCCGATCTTCGGCGCCAACCAGCCGGCCGATGCCGTCAAGGCGCTGCTGCGGGAAAACCACCTGCCGGAAGACAAGTTCGTCAATGGCTTCACCCCGACCCTCATCAATACCGGCAGCGATCTGGTGCTGTTCGACACCGGGCTGGGCGCGGGCGCGCGCGGCGGCGGCATGGGACAGCTGACCCAGGCGCTCGCGGCCGCCGGCTACACGCCCGATCAGGTCAGCGTGGTGGTGCTCACCCATTTCCATCCCGACCATATCGGCGGCATGATGGAGGACGGCGCGCCGACCTTCGCCAATGCGCGCTATGTGATGGGCGAGACGGAATACAATTTCTGGAGCGCGCCGGAGCGCATGAGCGGGCCGACCGAACGCGTCGCGAAGGTGGTCGAGGCCAATGTGAAGCCGATCCTCGACAAGGCGACGATGATCAAGGATGGCGGCGCGGTCGTCGGCGGCGTCACCGGCATGGAAGCCTTCGGCCATACGCCGGGACACATGATCTACAACATCGAATCGGGCGGCAGGCGGCTGGTGCTCACCGGCGACACCGCCAATCATTTCGTCGTGTCGCTGCAGCGGCCGGATTGGGAAGTGGCCTTCGACGTGCAGAAGGATGTCGCCGCGCAGACGCGCAAGAAGGTGTTCGACATGATCGCCAGCGACCGCGTCCCCTTCATCGGCTATCACATGCCCTGGCCGGCGATCGGTTTCGTCGAGAAGCTCGACACCGGCTACCGCTATGTGCCGAACAGCTATCAGGTCAATCTCTGACGACCGGCTGATCCTTCGCGCCGGCTTCCAATCCGCCCGCCATCGCAAGCCGATGGCGGGCGGAATGCGTTTTGCCGGAACGCATTTTGCCGGAAATCGTCTTGCAGGAATTCGCTCGCGGGTCCGAGGCGCTTGCCCCGCCTCTCGCCCCCGGACGCCAAGAACCCCGCTCGCGGGTTTGCCGCGGCGGGGTTCCTGGAGAAGGAGGGTGGGAGAACCCTCTTGAGATTGGTTGCCGGTCCCATTGGCCCCGATCTGTCCTTCGCTTGCCGCCTCAAGGTGCAGAGGCTGAAAGGCGAAGGGCGAAGTCGTTGGGACCGGCTCCCTGCTGCGGGGCGTCAGGGGCGTGATTAACCCCGCAGCAAAGCGATTTCGTTGTTAGCCGCAGACCCTCACGCGCTGGTAGACGGGCTGGCCGTAGCCATTATAGCCGGCGAACTGGTTCTCTTTCCAGCAGCGGGGCTGGTAGACCGGCTGGGCGTAGACCGGGGCGCCATAGACGGGGGCGCCGTAGACCGGCCGGGTTGCCGCGCCGATCAGCGCTCCGGCGACGATGCCGCCGAGAAGTGCGCCTGCGACATGCTTGCCGCCGGCATGGGCTTCGGTGGTGTTGGCGAGCGATCCGGCCGCGACGAGGGCGATGGCGGCAAGGCCTGCAATGGCTGTCTTGCGAAGGGTGTTCATGACGGTTTCTCCTGTTTCCCTGTTCTCTTCGGACCGGGTTGTTCTCGCTGCCCGCTTCCGATGAACCAGAGATAGCCGGTTTCGTTCCCCGCCGACGTGCATTGCGTCACATGCGCAAACGGGCGGAGGCGAATGATGCGGGAACCGATTGCCTGCAAGCCGGCGGTTTGACCTGCATCATTTCGCCGGGGCGGCGTTTGCGCGAAAAAACGTTTCTGTCGCCGCGCGGGCGGGCGGGGCATAACCGGACGAGAGGCGGCGGGACCGGTCCGGATTTGACAAGGCCGCCCGGCCCGGCACAAGAAGGAAAGCGATGACAATGGGCGCGATCGAAATGAACATCCAGGGCAAGCCGACCTTCCCGATACCCGACAATGTCTTTGCCGAGACGGTGCTGTCGGTGCATCACTATACCGACCGGCTGTTCAAGTTCCGCATCACGCGCCCGGCCTCCTTCCGGTTCCGCTCCGGCGAATTCGTCATGATCGGCCTGCCCAATGCGGAGCGGCCGGTCTACCGCGCCTATTCGATCGCCAGCCCTTCCTGGGACGAGGAACTGGAATTCTTCTCCATCAAGGTGCCGGACGGCCCCCTGACCGAACATCTGCAGAAGATCGTTCCCGGCGACACCGTGCTGATGCGCAAGAAGCCGACGGGCACGCTGGTGCATGACGCGCTGCTGCCCGGCAAGCGGCTCTACCTGTTCTCCACCGGCACGGGCGTCGCGCCCTTCGCCAGCATCGTGCGCGATCCCGAGACCTATGAGAAGTTCGAGGAGATCGTGCTGGTCCACACCTGCCGCCAGGTCGCCGAACTCGAATACAGCCGCGAACTGGTGGAAGCGCTCAAGGACGATCCGCTGATCGGCGAATTCGCCTCGCGCCTGCGCTATGTGCCCTCGGCGACGCGCGAACCCTTCATGCGCAACGCCCGCATCACCACCATGATCGAGACCGGCGAATTGTCGCTCGATCCCGAGCATGACCGCGTCATGATCTGCGGCTCGATGGATATGCTGCGCGACGTCAAGGCGCAATGCGAGGCGGCCGGTCTCGTCGAGGGCTCCAATTCGGCGCCGGGCACCTTCGTCGTCGAGCGCGCCTTCGTCGGGTAGCGGCCTGGGGTAGCGGCGTCGGGTAACGGCGCGTCGCTGCGCCACCTTGCGCCGGCGTGCCGCAGACTCTATCGATCCGGCCTGGCGCGGCGGTTTCCGCCTACCCGCAAACCGGAACGAAACGCACCATGCTGACTTCCGCCAGGATCCGGCAAGCCCGGCTTGACGATCTCGACGCGCTGATCGCCATCGAGAACCGCTGCTTCGACGCCGACCGCATCTCGCGGCGCTCGTTCCGCGAATTGCTGACGCGGCGCACCGCCCACACGGTCGTCGTGGAGCGCGAGGGCGCGGTCGCCGGCTACGCCATGCTGCTGTTCCGCCAGGGCACGGCCATGGCCCGGCTCTATTCGATCGCGGTCAATCCCGATTTCGCCGGCCACGGCGTCGGCGCCATGCTGGTCCATGCGGCCGAGGAGCAGACCTTTGAGCGCGGAAGGCTGCTGCTGCGGCTGGAGGTGCGCGAGGACAATGCCCGCGCCATCGAACTCTATCG
>JAUIBM010000391.1 GCA_030428345.1 Alphaproteobacteria bacterium
CCCTGGGCGCAACGGCTCGACCGCCGCCGGTTCAATCCCAGAAATTCAAGAAGCGTTCAAGCATTGCGTAGGGAAGAACCCTGCGCATCATGAACATCACATGGGTCGGTATTGTGACCGGATATTGCGCGCGGGGCTTGCGAGCCGTCAGCGCGCGCTTTAGCCGCTTGTAGACGGCCTCCGGTTCGCGCCTGAACAGATTGACCCCGCCTGGCGCATCAAGACGCGCCAATTGGCCGCGATAGGCGTCCGCATGGACGGAACCTTCGACGTCGATCTTTTCGCGAAAATGCTTCAGCCCGTTTCTGCTGAAGTTCGAGACGATCGGCCCCGGTTCGATCAGGCTGACATGCAAGCCGCTGCCGGCGAGTTCCATGCGTTGGGTCAGCGCCAGGGCCTCCAGCGCATGTTTCGATGCGTTGTAGGCGCCGCGCCAGCGATAGGGAACGATGCCCAGGATCGAGGAGCAATGGACGATGCGCCCGTGGCCCTGCCGGCGCATGACCGGAACCGCGAGCGAAGTCAGTTCGTGCCAACCGAAGAAATTGGCCTCGAACTGCTCGCGCAGCGTTTGGGTCGAAAGATCCTCGACCGCGCCCGCCTGGCCATAGGCTCCGTTGTTGAACAACGCGTCGAGGCGACCGCCGGTCCGCGCCATGACCTCAGCAAAGGCGTCTCGTATCGATTGAACGTCCGCATAGTCCAGCCGCACGGCCTCGAGCCCCAGGCGCTCGAGTTCAGCCGTCCTGGCGCAGGCGTATCGCGCAATGCCGGCCAATGCCGGTGGAACAGCCCGTAACAAGGATCGTTGTGGACATATCGGTCAAGATATCCAATTTGATCGTGAAGCACCTAAATCAACGAGAGAATCGGCCAGGAATTGCGAATCAAGGAGAACATACCCCGGCGCGTGCGCATTTTCTCCGCGGCAGTGTTCGCCGCCCTGATGCGCTTCAACGACGATGATGGCTGGGCGATCGCCAGCCACATTTCGATGTCGGGCATCCTGGCGCTGTTTCCGTTCCTGATCTTCTGCACCTCGCTTGCGGCGTTCTTCAATCTCGGCAGCTTCCCCCAGGAAGTTGTTCGGCTGATCTTCGATTCCATGCCCGATGCGGTCGCCGCCCCGCTGGCGGAGCAGGTGCGGACCGTGCTGACCGAGCCGCGCGGCGACATCCTGACCTTCGGTGCGGCGGTGGCGCTGTTCTTCGCGTCCAACGGGGTGGAAGCGCTTCGTCTCGGTCTGAACCGCGCCTACAGGGTGGCCTCGCGCAGGAATTTCCTGATGGCCCGCCTGCAAAGCATCCTGTTCGTGGTGGTTGCGGCGATCGTCGCGGCCACGATCGTCTTCCTGCTGGTGCTCACGCCGCTGGTGCTGGACATCGCGCGCCGGCACATCCCGGCGCTGCAAGGGCATCTGTCGGCGATCGACAATTGGCGGCTGCTGGTCTCGAGCTCCATTCTGACCGCCGCGCTGCTCGCCAGCCATCTCTGGCTGCCCAATGGCCGGCGAGGCCTGCGCCAGGTGTTGCCCGGCGTGGTCTTCACGGTTGTATGCTGGGTCGGAGCCGCAATCGGCTTTTCGATCTATCTGCGCAGCTTCGCCGACTATGTGAGCACCTATGCCGGCATGGCGAGCGTGGTGGTCGCGCTTATCTTCTTCTACCTGATGGGGGTGATCTTCATCCTGGGGGCGGAGCTCAACTATGCCTTCCAGCAGCGGTCGGAGCGCCTGAAGGCTCGCGCCGCGGAAGCGGAGAAGCAAGGCGGCGATCAGGTTTTACCATAGGTAAAGCTTTGCGGCGCATCCTGACTTCGTCGACAGGAGGCGCTCATGCTCTGGGAAATGGCCAGGGGCGACTGGATGGTCTCATTCGCCTTTGCTTGCACGGCCTGCTTCATCTGCGGATGGATCGCGGATCGGATTCTCGATACCGCCGGCTTCGGCGTCTTTGGCAACTGGTTGCTGTTGTTGCTGGGAGCGTATCTCGGCCTTTACCTCTACAATCTCTCGGGCAACCGGTTGAACTGGTATCCTATGTACACCATGGCAACGGGTTTCGGCGGAGGTACCGTCTTTCTCCTGGTGATGGCGACCGTGAAATCCCTGGCGCGGCTGTAACGGCGGCGCGGATCGCGTTCGACGCCTTGCCCAATGCCCCAATGCCTCGTTCAATCGGTCGAAAGGCCGATCATGCGGCGGATGTCGTCGGGCCTCGCCCCGGCCGCCCGCAGTTCCCGCAGGGCGGTGTCGCCCCTGCTCTTCGACAGTTTGGCGCCATATTCGTCGACAATCAGGTCGTGATGGAAATAGACGGGTTCAGCCAGGCTGAACAATTCCTGCAATACGCGATGAACCGAAGTCGCGTGGAACAGATCGCGCCCGCGCACCACATGGGTCACGCCCTGCAGCGCGTCGTCTATCACGCAGGCCAGATGATAGCTGGCCGGGATGTCCTTGCGGCCGAGCACCACGTCCCCCCAATCGACGGGTCTCGCCGCGATGTCACCGGCCTGGCCGTCGGGACCCGCGCCTTCCTCGCGCCAGTGCGGATCGGACCCCAGGCTGGCGCGGGCTGCGCTCATGTCGAGCCGCAGGGCGTGATCGCATCCGCTGGAAAGGATGGCGTCGCGCTCGTCGGACGACAACAGGCGCTCCTCGCCGGGATAGAGCGGCGCGCCATCGGGATCGCGAGGCCAGTCCGCGCCTGTCTCGGCCTCGGCCCGGGCGATGCGACGGCG
The DNA here is from genome assembly GCA_030428345.1 of Alphaproteobacteria bacterium. GTDB lineage: Bacteria > Pseudomonadota > Alphaproteobacteria > Rhizobiales > Rhizobiaceae > BOKV01. Next base: position 2,743 of record JAUIBM010000391.1, read on the forward strand.
CGCCTCGCCCCGCGAAAGCGTGGCCGGGTAGACCAGTCCCTCGGCAAGCAGATCGTCGAGCGCGGCGCGATAGTCGTCGAAATGCTCCGACTGGCGGCGCGGAGGCGCGTCCCACTCGAACCCGATCCACTCCAGGTCCTCCAGCATGCGCTTCTCGTGCGCCGGCGTGCATCGCTGCGTGTCGATATCCTCGATGCGCAGCAGCATGCGCCCGCCCGCCGCGCGCGCCAGCGCAAGGTTCAACAACGCGGAAAATGCGTGTCCCAGATGCAGCAGCCCGTTGGGGCTGGGCGCGAACCGGAAAACCGGTTTGCCGTTTTCGGGTCGACCTGCTTCGATCATTGCGCGAAGCTAGCGAAATCCGTGCAGCGTTGACAGCGGGAGGATGGCGATTGCGGACGATACGCTCGCCCGAGGATATCGAATTCGGGGCGAAGGCGCTCGCGGCGGCCGATCCGGCGTTGGCGCCCGCCATCGGGCTCGTCGGCGACATCCCGCTGCGCCTTTCGACGCCGGACTTTGCGGGTCTCGCTTCGATCATCGTGTCGCAGCAGGTCTCCAAGGCGAGCGCGGCCGCGATTTTCGCCCGGCTGACGCGGCTCGTCGACCCGCTCGATGCCGCAACCATGCTCGCCGCCGGCGACGAGACGCTGCGCGAGGCCGGGTTGTCGCGGCCCAAGCAACACACCTTGCGCGCCATCGCCCACTCTGTGAGCGATGGCGAGCTTGACCTTTCGGCGCTCTGCACGATGCCGGCGGATGAGGCGGTCGCCGCCATGACGCGAATCAAGGGCATCGGCCCGTGGACGGCGGAAATCTACCTGCTGTTCTGCGCCGGGCATGCCGACATCTTTCCCGCCGGCGACCTTGCCCTGCAGGAGGCGGTGCGTGTTGCGCTGGAACTCGAAGAGCGCCCCGACGTGGTCGTGAGCACGGGCGCCCTCCCCGGCTTCTTCGGCGTCGTCCTCGGCAAGCGCCTGGGCGCCAAGACCATCTGGGTCGACAGCCTCGCCAACGTCGAGGAGCTGTCGCTCAGCGGCGAGAAGGTCGGCCCCCACGCCGACCTCTGGCTCACGCAGTGGGAGGAGCTCGCGTACCCCGGCGGGCCTCGGTACGCCGGCACCGTGCTCGACGGATTGGACGGATGAAGCTGCTGCTCACGGTGGGCGCCCAGATGCCCTTCGACCGCCTGGTGCGCGCGGTCGACGCGTGGGCCG
>JAUIBM010000392.1 GCA_030428345.1 Alphaproteobacteria bacterium
CCGGCGCCTTCATCGAGACCACCGCGCCCAGCCCGAAGAACAGGCCGATGACGAGATTCTTCAGCACCGGGGCAAGCGTGGTGCGCTGCACGATGAAGGCGCCGGTGCAGCTCATGCCGGGCATCATCATCGACGGGCGGTCGATCTTCATCGGCCTTGGCGCGGCCTTCACCGGACCGCTGGGCGCGCTGGGCGCGCTGGTCCTGGGTGCCGCCTACCGCCTGGGGCTGGGCGGCGCGGGCACGGCCTCCGGCGTCTCGGGCATGTGCATCGCGGCGGCGATGGGCCTGGTGTGGCGTCGCCACGGCGCCGCTCTGGGCCAGAACGGCGTGCATCGCCATCTGCTTCTGGGCGCGATGATCGCCATGCAGTTCGTGGCGATCTTCCTGTTGCCGCTTGAACTGGCGAGAAAGCTCTGGCTGACGGTGTTTCCGCCCCTGTTCCTGGCCTCGCTGGCGAGCGCCGTCTTGCTCGGCTTCCTGATCGAGCGCGAGCGCAAGATGATCAACCGCGAGAACCGGCTGCGCAGCGACGCAGAGGTCGACTTCCTCACCGGCCTGACGAATCGCCGACGCTTCGAGCGTGACCTCGGCGGCCTGCGCGCAGAGGCCTCCGCGCCCGGCGCCGGCCATACGCTCGTCCTGTTCGACATCGACCATTTCAAGGCCGTCAACGACAATTGGGGCCACGAGGCCGGCGACCGGGTGCTGGTGGCGTTCGGCCAGTTGCTGCGCGAGTCCTGCCGCCCGGGCGACATCGTCGCGCGCATCGGCGGGGAGGAATTCGCCCTGCTGCTGCGCGACCTGCCCCGCCAGCGCGCGGCTGCGGTCGTCGAGCGCATCCTGGAGGCGACGCGCCGGCTGCAGGTCGCGGTTCCCGGCGGCGGAATCTCGGTCACCGCCAGCTCGGGATACGCCGAATTCGCCGGCGGCGCGGCGACCGCCCGCATCGCCCTGGAGGCGGCCGACCGCGCCCTTTACGCCGCCAAGCGCGCCGGCCGCGACCAGGCGCGCTACGAGGAACGCGCCACGGCCGCCTGAGCGCCCCCGAACCCTTCGGGATCGGCCGGGCCGCCCTGGCAAATCGTTGCCGGCGCGGGAAAGAACGCTGAGGACAAGCGCGTTTTCCAAAGTGGACTTCGCGCGAGGATGGCGGTATCACAGCGTCCATGCCCTTGTAGCTCAGCTGGTAGAGCAGCTGATTTGTAATCAGCGGGTCGGCGGTTCGAGTCCGTCCGGGGGAACCAATAAAATCAATGCCTTGCATGGATCGAACAAGACGGGAACAAAACCGGGGGGTGTGCGACGAAAAATCGTCGTGTAGCTCGCCGCTCATTTCTGGATTTTTGACGTTGGAAATTGGAGCACTCGGGGTTGCATGATCACTCTGCGAGTTCGGGAAACTCCAGAAGCATTTGCTCCTCCGATTCGCGCGGCTTCATGATGTTTCGATAGGCCCGGTTCATCTGTTTGGGGGCCTCCGGATGATCCGAGGCGTGGATCATGAAGAACATGATTTTCCCCCGCTGCCTCTGGCGCTGGTAGATCGGCCAGCCGGCGACATATCGATATCCGAGTTCTTTTTCAAAGCGAACCCGGAATGCCTCCATGAGAGAATAGGGGCCGAGATCGACTAGGCTTCGCCAATCCTCGCGCCCCCACCAAGCCTCCGGCACATGGGTATTGCGAGTGAAGGCGGGCAATGCTCTCTTGAGCCAACCTGTCGCCAGAAAGTAGAAGAGCTCAATCTTTCGGCTGCCGGGCGCCTTGTGCCGAGCGAGAGCCTTCAGAGTGTCCCACCGACACTGGCAGGTAAACTGGTCGACGAGACAGAAGGTTGCCTTTTTGTCAGTAATGCCGCCACTTGCAAGGATCTCGTGAATCGATCGATTGAAGTCGCCCTCGTGCAATTCGATCGTTCGCCCAGGGTCTCTCGGCTGTTGTCCGATCAACTCGCGCAGGTACCCCACCTTCCGCGCCTTAATCTCACAGAGAAAAAACTCCCGAAGTCGACGAGGCTCGTTCTCCATCACGAGTTTGGCCGCCCATGAGGATGGGTGATCCGGTCGCTTGGGGCCAGCGAATCCGTCGATGTAAGCCCCGTGGCGAGTGATGAAAGCAAAGTAGTAAAGATACCTGGCAACCAGCTGCGCCTTGTTTTCCGTCCACACAGGCTCATCGCCCGTCTGTCTGATCCTTGCGGGCGAAAGAAGTTCGGGAAGTTCCGGGAAGAGCAACGGGTGTTCCATGCCGACCACAATTCCGGCACGATTCGATTTGGTCAAGCTGCGGTTGCTTCCGCGCACGATTCTGCTGCGGATGAAGGAAACTCTCTAATCAGTTTGCCGTCGAGCTGGCCCCCGCCCTTTCCATCTCGGTCATGTGCCTTGGCTTCGGCTTGAGACAGCCCTCGTTCGACGCAAAGTGGATTGTTGGCATAGGAGCCCCACTGTTTCAGAAACGGGGCAATTCCTCTCGTGCGACAGTCGGAAATGATATCCCGAGCCCAATTCGGTGCCATGCGGCGAGCCTTGTGCCCGCTCTCGCCCCCTACAATCAGCCAATCTGGTGCAGGATCGGATTCGTTGATACGCAGTGCGCCGATTGCAGGCTCGTAGGAGACAAACCAGAAGCGCGCCGGTATCTCGTCAATGAAGCGCTTTCGCTGATCAAATCTCTCCTGGTCTTCGGCCGTGAACCCCAGCCATACGTTTGAGTAGCCGTCCTTGCCCCAGTCTGTTGGAAGCATCTTCTTGATGTTCTGTGGTCTCTTGGTTAGCAGTTGCCAGTCGAGTGCAGGAGTTGCACGGATAATCGCGAAAAGGTCATCCCGCCAGGAAGGTTCGGCCTTGTTGTCGAAGACGTCGGCCAATGAGGCGCAGAACACTCGCTGCCGCCTCCCATGGAGTGCTGCAAAGTAATCGGCCTTGGACTGCCAGATTAGCGGGGCCTTCCAGTATGCCTCAGTCGTGCGCTTGCGGGGAAATTTGCCCCACTTTACGTGACCTGAGCGCTTTGACCAGGCTTCTGCGTAACAGTTGTCGCAGCCGGGGCTGATGTTCGTGCACCCCGTCCATGGATTGAACGTATGGTCCGTCCACTCGATAGCCGAATTGTCCGCCATGGTTCGTCTCCTGTTGCTGCCGGCAACAAGATTCTCCCACGGATGTGAAGATTGTCCTACCCAATTTCCATTCTACCATTTTTGTTCATCCGCCGCAGCTAGAGAAGTATCCATCTGATCCACTGAAATAATTTTCGACGCATTCCATCACCTCTCTCAGGTGGCCCAGGTCAAGTTGACTCTGATTGACCGGGATAGCGTCGCCCGACCTGTCACAAGGATATCGATGGGAGAACGACCCGACATCGATCTTTGCGAACTCCGCAATGATCTCTTCCACTGCGGGATCCGCCTCATCGGGATCGGACGTTCCATATCTTTCGACAATTTTGATGAACTCGCTCCAAAGCACGGCGAGATCATGCGTTTTCCAGTTCGCATGGACTCCCACCTTCTCGCCGTGGGCGAACAATTGATATTTCAGAGAAAGTTCCAGAAAGTGCCTGTAGTTGAAAATGATCGGGTAGACGAGCACATCCCTGGATTTCACGTCACTTTCCGTGGCGGCGACCAGGAGGTCAGCGGACTGCTTGTATCCTCGCATCATGAGGACCAATCGATCGAATATCTCCCCGCCGATCGTTGCGTTATCCGCTGGTGCTTTGGCAACAACCAATGCCTTGTCTCCCTTCTTAGGCCAGGAAAAGTCCTTCTTCAGAATTTCTTTGAAAGCATTTCGCTTACCCATCAAACCCTCTCCCCATCACCCAGCAACGATCACCTCTTTTGCTTTCTTACCCACGCCCCCGGCGACTGAATAGGTGCAATCCACGCCCTCGATCGCGAAGGCCTTGAAGGTCTCGCGCACTTCAGGGCGGTCATTCAAG
>JAUIBM010000393.1 GCA_030428345.1 Alphaproteobacteria bacterium
GAGCGAACTGCCGCAATTCGCTCCGCCCTATATCAACCGCACGAAGGAGTGGCTGCGGACCCATGGTGTCGAGCCGGGGGCGGCGGAGTTCTTTCGCTATCATTCCGTCAACCATGACGGCACGGTCGAGCTTGAGGTCGGAAGCACAACGCCAGAGCGGGTGGCGGCGGAAGACGGCGTCGTCGCGGGCGAACTGCCCGCCGGGCGCTACGCCTTCGCCACCTATACCGGCCCCTATGACCGGCTCTACGACGCCTTCTGCATGCTGAATGGCTGGATTTCGGCGCGCGAGCTGGTCGCGGACCGCAGGCAAACCGGCACAGGCCTCGAAATCGCCTGCCAACTTGAAATCTACCGCATCGGTCCGATGGGCGTGAGCGACCCGGCGCAGTTGCAGACCGACATACTCATCAAGCTCATGTGAAGAGGAGAAAACCATGACCTATGTCGACGGATTCGTGGCGGCGGTGCCGAGCGCAAATCGCGAAGCCTATCTGGAAAGCGCGCGCAAGGCGGCCGGACTCTTCAAGGAGTTCGGCGCGCTCAAGGTGATGGAAAACTGGGGAACAGATCTGCCCGAGGGCAAGTTGAACTCGTTCCACACCGCCGTCATGCGCAAGGACGACGAAGCGGTCGTCTTCTCATGGGTCGTCTGGCCATCGAAGGAAGTGCGCGACAATGGTTGGAAGACGATGATGGAGGACCCGCGCATGGCGCAGATGCAGATGCCGTTCGACGGCAAGCGCCTGATCTATGGCGGCTTCGAGACCATCTTCGAGGCATGACGGCGGCGGGCGCCTATCCCCGCCAGCCGTCCCGGCAGGCCTCGATGATGATCCGGGCTCCGGCGAGCAGGTCGGCGTCCGTCATCGGGCCGCCGCCAGCTTCCCGGGTCAGGGGCACATGGACGAAGCCGCTGACGGGCGGTGAGAAGCCTTCACAGGCATGCGCCAGAGACAGCGTCATGGTCATGTTGCACAGATAGGCGCCGGCATCGTCCGACCATTCGACGGGCAGACCGGCGAAGGCAAGCGCCTGCGCGATCGCTTCGAGCGGCAGACGCGAGGCGATCGTGCCCGGTCCGGGGCAGATCGCTGTCGCGCTCGGCAGTGCGCCGTTCGCGTCGGGCGGCGCGCCCGCCAACGAATTCCGCGCGACGCGCTCCAGCCGGAAGCCCGTGCAACCGGTGGCGAGGCCGAAATGGATGGCGATGTCGGGCGAGAACGCCCGGCCGATCTCGCCAAGGCGCGGGCCGACGGCCAGATAATCGACCGCTAGCAATTCAGCCCGGAAGGCCCCCGCAGGCGGCTCGCCGCGCAACGCCTCCACGAGGCGCTGGGTCGGATTGACCGGCGCGCCGGGGAACGGGCCGAAGCCGGTGACGAGGATGCGCGGAACGGGCATCCCCTGCCCGCTCACTTGTTCGGCTGAGGGATCACCCGGATCGAGAGATCGGTCAGCTGTCTCGACTCGGCCTGCGTGGGCGCGCCCATCAACAGATCCGCGGCTTGCTGGTTCATCGGGAACAGGGCGATGTCGCGCAGGTTCCTCGTGCCGCAAATCAGCATGACCATGCGGTCGACGCCGGCCGCCATGCCGCCATGCGGCGGCGCTCCATACTGGAAGGCGCGATAGAGGCCGCCGAAGCGCTCGATCACGTCCTCGCGGCTCAGCCCCACCTTCTCGAACGCCGCGACCATCAGTTCCGGCAAATGGTTGCGCAATCCGCCGGAAACGATCTCGAAACCGTTGCACACCAGATCGTACTGGTAGGCCTTGATCGTCAGCGGGTCCTGGTTCTGCAGCGCTTCCATCCCGCCCTGCGGCATGGAGAACGGATTGTGGGCGAAGTCGATCTTCTTCTCGTCCTCGTTCCATTCGTAGAACGGGAAGTCGATGATCCAGGCCAGCGCGAAGCGGTTCTCGTCGACCAGGCCGAGTTCCTGACCCGCGCGGTCGCGCGCGGCGCCGGCGAACTTGTAGAACTTGGCCGGATCGCCCGCGACGAAGAAGCAGGCGTCGCCGTCTTCCAGTCCCAACTGGACGCGAACCGCCTCGGTGCGCTCCTCGCCGATGTTCTTGGCGAGCGGGCCGGCGCCCTCGATCTTTTCGGCTTCCTTGCGCCAGAAAATATAGCCCAGGCCCGGCTGGCCTTCGCCCTGCGCCCAGGAATTCATCCGGTCGCAGAATGCGCGCGAACCGCCAGTCCTTGCCGGGATGGCCCAGATGCGGTTCTTTTCCGACGAGGCAAGGATGTTGGCGAAAACCTTGAAGCCGGAACCGGCGAAATGCTCGGAGACATCCTGCATCTCGATCGGATTGCGCAGGTCCGGCTTGTCGGAGCCGTATTTGCGGATCGCCTCGTCATAGGGAATGCGCGGGAAGTCCTGGGTCACCGCCTTGCCGTTGGCGAACTCCTCGAACACGCCGCGCAGCACCGGCTCCATGGTTCCCAGAATGTCGTCCTGGGTAACGAAGCTCATCTCGACGTCGAGCTGGTAGAACTCGCCATAGAAACGGTCGGCGCGCGGATCCTCGTCGCGGAAACAGGGCGCGATCTGGAAATAGCGGTCGAAGCCGGAAACCATCAGCAATTGCTTGTAGATCTGCGGGGCCTGCGGCAGCGCGTAGAACTTGCCGGGATGCAGGCGCGAGGGCACGAGGAAGTCGCGCGCGCCTTCGGGCGAGGACGCGGTCAGGATCGGCGTCTGGAATTCATTGAAGCCGATCTCGCCCATGCGGCGGCGCATGGACGTGATCACCCGCTGGCGCGTCATGATGTTGCGATGCATGGTGTCGCGGCGCAGATCGAGGAAGCGGTATTTGAGCCGGATGTCCTCGGGGTAGTCTGGCTCGCCGAATACCGGCAGCGGCAATTCCTCAGACTTTGACAGGACTTCGATCTCGGAGGCGAAAATCTCGATCGCGCCGGTGGGCAGGTTCGGGTTGACCGCCTCGGCCGCGCGCTCCTTCACCGTGCCGTCGACGCGGATCACCCACTCGCCGCGAACATTTTCGGCCGTACCGAACGCCGGCGAATCGGGATCGGCGACAATCTGGGTGATGCCGTAATGATCGCGCAGATCGATGAACAGCAATCCGCCGTGATCGCGCACCCGATGGACCCATCCTGAAAGGCGGACGGCGGAGCCCGCGTCGGACTGGCGAAGAGCCTCGCAATTGTGCGTGCGATAACGATGCATGACTGAATTTCCGGATTGTCGTGACATGGCGGCCGAAGCGACTGCGCCCGGCCTGAAAACCGGCGCGACAAACACATGCGCGCCCGCCTTTGTCAAGTTTGCCGGAGCGGATGCATCCTGCCGGATGCGCCGGGCGAGGCGGACGGCGGCAATCCTGTTGACGAATTCCAATCATTTCAATAAATCATGAAATATGGAATTATCAGTCACCACGGATGTTTCCTGCGCCGGAGGGGTGTCCTTCCGGGGCGTTCGCTGAACCGCAGAGGAGGGATCATGAGCGAGAAGACCTACAATGTACTGTTCGTTTGCACCGCCAATTCCGCCCGCTCTATCCTGGCGGAAGCGATCCTGAACAAACTTGGGGGCGGAAGGTTCAGGGCTTATTCGGCGGGATCGCAACCCCGCGGCACGGTCAATCCGATGTCGATCAAGGTGTTGAAGACGCTGGGATACGATACCGGCTTCGCCCGCTCCAAGAGCTGGGACGAGTTCGCGGCGGAAGGCGCGCCGCAGATGGACTTCGTCTTTACGGTCTGCGACAGCGCCGCAGCGGAGGCCTGCCCGATCTGGCCCGGCCATCCCTCGACAGCGCATTGGGGGGTGCCCGACCCGGCAGCGGCGACCGGCAGCGAGGCCGAGATCGGCGCTGCGTTTCTCGACGCCTACCGCATGCTGGAGCGGCGCATCGCGGCGTTTGTCGCCTTGCCGCTGGAAGCAGTCGACGCACTGGCGC
>JAUIBM010000394.1 GCA_030428345.1 Alphaproteobacteria bacterium
GCTGCCCGGCGCAATCAACGAGGCTTTGCGCATGGAAGCTCCCATCCGTCTGTTCAGCCGCCTCTCGCGCGAGGATGCGCAATTCGGCGAGACCGTGGTTCCCGCGGGCAGCCGCCTGCTGGTGATGTATGCCTCCGCCAATCGCGACGAGCGCCAGTGGGAGGATCCCGACCGCTTCGACATCACACGCAAGAACTCCGCCCATGTCGCATTCGGATACGGTATCCACACCTGCGCAGGCATGCATCTGGCCAAGATGGAGATCACGGCCTTGATGAACGCCATGCTCGACAAGGTCGAGCGCATCGAAGTCGGGGAGCCGACCATTTCGTTCAACAACACGCTCAGGGGCTATGAACGCCTGCCGGTGACGATCGTCCCCGCTGCAAGCGCCGGCTGATCCTAGCGATGAATGTCATGCCCGCCAGTGTTTCCGGTGCATCCGCGCGATGGCAGCGCGTGCGCATCGCCGAGCGTATTCGTCAATCCGAAAGCGTCATCTCGCTCGACCTGGTCGCGGCGGATGGCGGAACGCTGCTGCCGTTTGAAGCCGGCGCGCATGTGGATGTGCGCGTGCGGGCAGACATCACGCGTCCCTACTCGCTCTGCAGCGATCCATGCGAAAGAAGCCGTTATCGCCTTGGCGTCCTCAGGGAGCCCGATTCACGCGGTGGATCGGCCGAAATCCACCGCAGCTTTGCCGTCGGGTCGGTGATCGAGGTCTCCGCGCCGCGCAACAATTTCGCATTGCGGCCGGGCGCTTCCAGGGTTTTCCTGATCGCCGGCGGCATCGGGGTCACGCCGTTGATCTCGATGGCCATTGCGCTGAAGCGGCGCGAGATAGCGTTCCAGATGCATTACTGCGCCCGCAGCGCCCGTTTGGCCGGGTTCATTCCGGAACTGGAAAGGTCTTCCTTCGTGCGTGAGGTTTTGCTGCACATGGACGACGGGGCGTCTGAGCAGATCTTTGACGCCCGGTGCGCTTTGTCTGATTTCGACGAAGGCTCGCAAATCTATGTCTGCGGACCGGGGGCCTTCATCGACCATGTCGTCAAGACCGCCCTCTTTCTGGGCTGGAGCACAGACCAGATCCATTTCGAGCGCTTTGCCCTCGAGGCGCCGGCATGCGACGCCTTTACGGTCATCGCCAGTCGCAGCGGCAAGGAGATTGCCGTCGCGCCCGGTCAGCGCATCTCGGACGCCCTGGCGGGGGCGGGCATAGACGTTCCGATGTCCTGCGAGGCTGGCGTTTGCGGCACCTGCCTGACCCCCGTTATCGAGGGCGAACCCGACCATCGCGACAGTTTCCAGACATCTGAGGAAAAAGCGGCCAATGACGGCATCGCCGTGTGCTGCTCGGGTTCCCGCTCCGGACGTCTCGTCCTCGATATCTGATGCGCCGGCGGCGGAGGCAGCCGGATCCGTTCAGATCACCAGCGGATTGATGCGGTTCTCGATCAATCGAACCAGTCCCAGGGCCGTCATTTCGGAAGATTTCGGATTGGTGGGCAACGGGCGGTTCTCGATGCGGATTTCAAGGCGGCCGAAATCGCCCGTCGCACGGATTTCATGCACGTTGAACCGGCTGTGAGGGTCGGCGACTAGGGTCACCCTTGTTGAATCCATGCCTATTCCCGCCAATGCTGTGATGACCGCGACATTGGCGTTCCGGGGAAAGGCCCGCGCCACGTCAGCGGCGCTGCCTGCGTAGAATTCCACCTGCGCCGTCAGGCTATCGAGATTGCAAAGCGCCTCGGCTTCGGTGCCCCGCCACGCGCGTGCGGGCTTGTAGATCCTGTGCTCGACCGATGCGAGCGCGCGGCGCGAAGCGGCGGACAAGGCGTCGATCCCTCCAAGCGCGCCGGGCGGCAGCAGAATCCTGGCGTTCCTCGACGTAGCGATTTCGAGCAGGGTGGCGAGCACGTCTCCCTCGGCGAAGGCGGAGGTGGACGAAACCGCGAAGTCGATGCCGGCGCCAAGCGCCGCGCTTCCCCATGGAAGAATACTGTCCCTTCCTGCAGCCTCCACGACGAGAGTTGCACCGGTCTCCGGCAATTCCTCCGGGCGGCAGACAAGACGGGCGCCTTCGGGCAAGTCGGCATGACCGGCATTCACTTCGCGCACGGCAACCGAGCAGATGGAAGCCGGGCTCGAGCGCTCGCGAAGCAACTGCGCCACGCGCCGTGAAATGGCGCCCCAGCCGACCAGGCAGATTCTCTCAGACGCCGACATGCGATCGCACCATTGCCTCGTCGCGTTCCAGTTCCACGCCGGTTCCAGACCATACGGTCCGGCCCTTCTCGATCACGTAATGCCTGTCCGCCAAAGTCTTGAGCACCGAAAGATTCTTGTCGATCAGCAGGATCGCCTGGCCCAGAGCTCGCAGCCGCGAAATGCATCGCCAGATTTCGACGCGCACGACCGGGGCCAGCCCTTCCGTCGCCTCGTCCAGGATCAGCAGGCGCGGATTGGTCATCAGGGCGCGCCCGATCGCGAGCATCTGCTGTTCACCGCCCGAGAGCGTTCCGGCCATCTGGGCGGACCTTTCGCCAAGGCGCGGGAACAGATCGTACACTTTCGCCAGATCCCACGGCTCTGGTTGAGCGAGCCTGTTGGCGGATGTGGCGACAAGGTTCTCCCGCACATTCAGTCGCGGAAACACCATGCGCCCTTCGGGCACGAGGCCGATCCCAAGCCGGGCGATCCGCTCTGGCTTCAGGGCGTCAGCCGGTTGACCTGCGATCTCGACGCGACCGCCGCTGCCGGGAACCAGTCCCATGATGGTCTTGACCGTCGTTGTCTTGCCCATTCCGTTGCGACCCATGAGGGTTACGAGTTCTCCCTCCCGCACTTCAAGCGATACGTCGAACAGCACCTGGCTGTGACCATAGCGGGCCTGCAAGCCATCGACTTTCAGCACACCGCATCCTCCTCGCCCAGATAGGCGCGCCGCACCTCGTCGCTGGCCCGGATCGCGTCGGCGTCTCCGCTCTCCACGATCCTGCCATAGACGAGCACGGAAATCGTGTCAGCGAGCGCGAAGACGGCATCCATGTCATGTTCGACGAGCAGAATGGTGACCTCGCCGCGAAGCTTCCTCAGCGCCTCGATCATTTCCAGGCTCTCGCCATGCCCAAGTCCGGCCATCGGCTCGTCGAGCAGGAGCAGCCTGGGGCGACCGGCAAGCCCCATCAGAAGCTCGAGCTGCTTGCGCTCGCCATTGGAGAGATCGCCGGCGGGGACATCTGAACGTCGAGCAAGCGGCGTCTCGCCAAGGATCTCGTCCGCTTCGCGCCAGACATTTTTTCGCCCGGACAGCGAGTCAAGAAACCGGAAGTTTCCGCCCAGACGGGCCTGGACGGCCATCGCGAGGTTCCATCTGACGGTCGAATCGTCCAGCAGGTTGGTTATCTGGTAGGTTCTTACCAGACCAAGGCGAGCGCGCCTCGCCGCCGCGAATTGGGTGACATCCCTGCCGAAGAGCTCGATCCTTCCCGCGTCGGATCGCAGTTCGCCGCCGATCTGGTTGATGAGCGTCGTCTTTCCCGCGCCATTCGGCCCGATAAGGGCATGTATCGTGAACTCCTCGACGTCGAGGCACAGATCGTCGGTCGCGGTGAGACCCGAAAAGCGCTTGACCAGTCCTTCGATGTGAAGGGCGGCTCTCATGGAGAAGCTCCGGTCCTGCCGCGCCTGATCAGGAGCGCGAGAGTGTCGATAAGGCCCTGGATGCCACCCTTCGTCCAAAGCACAACGGCAAGCAGGATCACGCCAAGCACCAATTGCCAGTTCTCTGTCCATCCCGGCAGGTAGGTGTGCAGGAGGATGAACGCCGCCGCGCCCCAGATCGGACCGAGAAAGGTGCCGACACCCCCAAGGATCACGATCACCAGCAGTTCTCCGGACTTCGTCCAGTGCATGGTGTCC
>JAUIBM010000395.1 GCA_030428345.1 Alphaproteobacteria bacterium
CAGAACCTCGAACGGGTCGAGCTTGGGCGCGCCATGAACCTGGCAGCGAAAGCCGTAGCGTTCGTAGTCCTCGGCTTTGGAAATGCCCGAGCGCGCTTCGCGCAGCGAACCCAGCACTTCCTGCGTATTGTTGCCGATTGAGGAGACAATCCCCATGCCTGTGACGACAACCCGTCTCATGGCAAATCCCTTCCTTGCCCGGTTCAGGCCGCCAAAGCCGACCCGACGCCTCGTGCATCTAGAATGAGCGGGGCATGGCACACCAGCCCCTCCCGCGTCAATTCGCAGGGGATGCGGATGCAGCCCCGTCCTCGCGCTAGGCGGCCTTTTCCTTCGAGAGGCCGACCTTCAGATCGCTTGCGCGATATATGGTGTCCCCGTCGGCCTTTACCCAGCCATCGGCGATGCCAAGCACGAGACGGCCGCGCATGACGCGTTTGAAGTCAACGCCATATTCAACGAGCTTGGTCTGGGGCGTCACCATTCCCTTGAATTTCACTTCGCCGGTGGAGAGCGCCATGCCGTAGCCCGGCTCTCCCAGCCAGCCGAGAAAGAACCCGGTCAATTGCCACAGGGCGTCGAGGCCCAGGCAGCCCGGCATGATCGGGTTGCCGATGAAATGGCATGGGAAGAACCACAGGTCCGGCTTGATGTCGAATTCGGCGCGGATGCCGCCCTTGCCGTGCTCGCCCCCGTCCTCGCTCACCTCGGTGATGCGATCGAACATGAGCATGGGGGGAGCGGGGAGTTGCGCGTTTCCGGGTCCGAACAATTCTCCCCGCGCGCAAGCCAGCAATTCCTCGTAACCGTAGCTGCTTTTCTTGTCGGCCATTTACTGCCTTTGCCCTTTCCTTGCTCGACGTTGATCCGCCGCTCCCGGCCGAAGTCGGCCGGGCAATTTTTCAGGCGCGGTTCTTAGCACAGCAGCGTCATCATTCCAAAGCGCGTTTGCCGTGCTTGTACGGTCAGGTTTCGCTAACCCAATCCGGCCATGCGCGGGAGCGTGCGGTTCGCGGCTATTGCAGCACTTCCCTTCGGGCCCTATATTCCGTTCTCAACACGATTTCCCAGACAGCAATTGCAGAAAATGCACGGATCGGAACAGGATAAAGGCGAAAGCACGGGAACGACGCATCTGGACCTCGCGGCGATGCTGCGTGGCGCTGACCTGCGCCCGACTCGTCAGCGCATGGCGTTGGCCGATCTTCTGTTCCGCCATGGCGACCGCCATGTGTCGGCCGAGGCGCTGCATGAGGAAGCGCGCGCGGCCGGAGCCGGCGTGTCGCTCGCCACCATCTACAATACGCTGCACCAATTCACCGATGCCGGGCTGTTGCGCGCGATCGCGGTGGACACCACCAAGACCTATTTCGACACCAATACCGGCGATCACCACCATTTCTATATCGAATCCTCGAATGAGGTGGTCGACATGCCGGAGGACTGCATCCGCGTCGACAATCTTCCCAGCGCGCCGGAAGGTTTTGAAATCAGCCGCGTCGACGTGATCGTGCGACTGCGGGTCAAGCCGTCCGTCTGACGGGGCGCCGCGCCCGAGCCCCCCTTTGTTCCAGGTCATCAGCGACTGCATCAGTCGTCGAAGGATTCGTCAGGGTAGACGCCCCAGATGCGTTTTTGCTCGACATATCCCTTGGCGCCCTGCGCCCGCAATTCGCACCAGCCGTTGCGGCAGGCCGAGACGCTGGCGACAACGCCCGGTTCCACCTTGGCGACGAGGTCTCCCGAGCCGGAGGGTGCCTTGCGCAGCGCGACATAATCGCCGCCCTTTTCCCAGGGGGCGACGATTGCCGTGCGATTGCCCGACAGCAGCGAATGCAGGATCCAGCCTTCATTGCCTTCCGAATCGCGCACCTTGCGCCAGGTGTCGTATTCCTGAATGATCTCCATCGGCAGGCCGCGCTTGAGATACATCCACTCGATCTTGTATTCGCGCCCCGGCCCCACGCGCATATAGACTTTCTCCGATTTCAACGAGACATAGCGCGGCAGCGGCAGGCCGCTCGGCGTGCCTGTTGCGCTCGCCCGCGCGTCGTTCGTCGCCAGCGGCGCCAATGCGACCGGCAAGGCAAGCGCGGCAAGGACGATTCCCTTGAGCGCGGCGGAGACATATCTGGGGAAAACGGTCGGGCGTTTCATGGCGGTACTCGATCGAAAACAGGGTCCAAGGGCATGCGCGAAGGCGCGGTCGGCGGCGACTGGAAGCGGAGGGCGGCGGCAACCGGCGCCGTGGTGGGCGGGTTCAAACGCTTTTACCGGAGCGGCCCGTCTGCTACACAGATCGCATCGCAGGAGTCTGGCCATTGCTGGTTAACGACTCGTCAATGGGAACCGGCAAATTCAAAAGAATCCGGGCGGGAGGAACATGTCGCGCAAGAAGCCGTCGGTGATAGTCACCCGCAAGCTGCCTGATGCGGTGGAAACCCGCATGTGCGAGCTTTTCGACACCAAGCTCAACCTCGACGACCGCCCGTTCACCCATGCCGAACTGGTGGCCGCCGTCAGATCGGCCGACGTGCTGGTGCCGACGGTGACCGACCGTATCGACGAGACGGTCATCGGCCAGGCGGGCGAAAACCTCAAGCTCATCGCCAATTTCGGCAATGGTGTCGACAACATCGACGTGTCCGCAGCGGCCCGCAAGGGCGTCACGGTGACAAACACCCCCAATGTTCTGACCGAAGACACGGCCGACATGACCATGGGCCTCATGATCGCCGTGGCGCGTCGCCTGACGGACGGCGTCGGGGCGATCGAACAGGACAGCTGGAAGGGCTGGTCGCCGACCTGGATGCTGGGGCGGCGCATATGGGGCAAGCGGCTCGGCATTGTCGGCATGGGCCGCATCGGAACGGCCGTCGCGCGCCGCGCCAAATCCTTCGGCCTGTCCATCCATTATCACAACCGCAAGCGCGTGAGCCCGAAGACCGAGGAAGCGCTTGAGGCCACCTATTGGGAAAGCCTCGACCAGATGCTGGCCCGCATGGACTTCATTTCGGTCAATTGCCCCTATACCCCCGCCACCTTCCATCTGATCTCGGCGCGGCGGATCGCGCTGCTGCAGCCCACCGCCATCCTGATCAATACCGCCCGTGGCCAGATCATCGACGAGGATGCGCTGATTTCCGCGCTTGCCGAGGGGCGCGTCGCCGGCGCGGGACTGGATGTGTTCGAACACGAGCCGGCCGTGCGGCCTGAACTCTTGGCGCTGGCGCGGGACGGCAAGGCGACGATCCTGCCGCATATGGGATCGGCGACGATTGAGGGGCGGCTGGAAATGGGCGACCGGGTGATCATCAACATTCGCACCTGGTGCGACGGCCACCGCCCGCCTGACCGGGTCCTGCCGACAGGCGGCTAAGGCGCTTCCACCCAATGACGAGTCAATCGGAAACCCGAAGGGACGGGCGCTGTTGCGCCAATATCGGCGGAAAGTCCCTTGGCCGTATCGCCGGATGTGGCCTGCGGACCTTTCCTTGATCCTGTCACAAGATCGCTCCGTCAGAGCGACTCAGCATTGGGTGGAGTTGCTCTCGCAGCGTATCGGGCGCTCGGGCTGCAGCGGCTTGCGCAGCCATAGCCAGGTCGTGCGGTCATAGCCCTCGTGCCGGCCCTCGAACGCCACGGCAAAGCCTTGCGATTCGAAGAAGCGGTGATTGCCGGTGAGCTCGATGCGCGTCTGCAGTTCGAGGCAATCGCAGCCGAGGCGGCGCGCCTGGAGCGAGCGCTCAGCATGTTCCAGCCAAAAGTGACCGGCGACGGTTTCGCCATGGCCTATGCGGCGCGGCGGATGCTGGAGGAGCGCCGACGCCGGCCGTCCTGGCTGCCGTCGGAGGTGGAGGCGGCGCGCAGCCGCGAGGCCGACCGCTTCAAGCTCGATGCCGGG
>JAUIBM010000396.1 GCA_030428345.1 Alphaproteobacteria bacterium
GATGACGATCGCCGCGACCAGGAAGATGCGCAGGATGGCGATCCGCTCCTCCGCGACGATGCGGTCGATGTCGCCGCCCTGCGTGGAGAGAAGCAGCACGCCCAGCACGGCGCGGAAACGCTGAACCGGTACGGCGACCGAGACGATCAGTTCGCCCTGCTCGGAAAGGCGCACCACGGTCGAGGGTCCGCCCGTCAGCGCCGACAGCACCTCGGGATATTGCGTGCCATTGCCCGCGACTTCCTTGTAGACGGTCAGATCGCTGCGCTGCAGCCATTTGTTGAGCGTCCTGCCGATCGCGGTGATCATGCCTTCGCCGCGTTCCTCCAGCGGCGGCAGGTCGTAGCGCAGGATCTGCCCGCCGGCGTAGAGATGGCGCGAATCCAGCACCAGGATGCCGTCGCGGTCGTAAATCCGCGCCCGCGTGCGGGTCGGCTGGATGAGGGTGCGCAGCACCGGCGCGACGCGCTCGGGATTGATCGGCGAATCCAGGGTTTCCAGCGTGTCGGCGGTGGGCGAAATGCTTTCGCCGGCCTGCAGTTCCAGCAATTTGTCCGGGTCGATGGTGATCGTGTTGGTTTCCACGGTCGCCGAGGCGGCGATCGCGCCGGCGATGATCCGCCCCTGGATCAGCAGGCTTTCGACCCGCGCGTCGATGAGGCCTTCGCGGAACTGGTTGAGGTAGAGGATGCCGGAAAGCAGAACGGCGAGCGCCGTCAGGTTCAGGAAGACAATGCGCCGCGTCAGCGAGGAAAAGAACGCCAGCCGAAACACCCGGCGCATCAGCTTGAGGAGGCGTCGCCCTGTGCGCCGCCAGCTGCGCGGCGGACCCTGGACTGGCACCGCGGCCGCGGGGCCGCCGGCCTTGGCGTCCCCCTGTCCCGTCGCATCCGCCGGCCGGCCCTGCGCGGAGGGAGAACGCAACTCCGCACCTTGCGAATCGGGGGAATCGCTCTCCGGCTTGCGCGCATGCGCACTGCGTTCGTGCAGCGGGGCGTCGGTTTCGAGGTTCATCTTCCTTGCGGGATGCATTTCCCGTTCCGCCTTGGCCGGCGCGGCGTCGGTCTTGCCCAAACGCTTGCGATCAGGCTTCCTTGAAGCGATAGCCGACGCCGTAGAGCGTTTCGATCATCTCGAAGGAATCGTCTTCCGCCTTGAATTTCTTGCGCAGCCGCTTGATGTGGCTGTCGATGGTGCGATCGTCGACATAGACCTGATCGTCATAGGCCGCGTCCATCAGCGCATCGCGACTCTTCACCACGCCCGGGCGCTGGGCGAGCGAATAGAGAATGAGGAATTCCGTTACGGTCAGGGTGACGGGTACGCCCTTCCAGGTGCAGGTATGGCGTTCCTGGTCCATGATCAGGCTGCCGCGCTCCAGCGTGCGCGCCTCCATGCTGCCGGCGGCCTTGGCTCCCGGCTCGATCACCGCGCCCGCCCGGCGCAGCACCGCCTTGACGCGCTCGACCAGCAGGCGCTGGGAGAACGGCTTCTTGATGAAGTCGTCCGCGCCCATCTTCAGGCCGAACAATTCGTCGATCTCGTCGTCCTTGGAGGTGAGGAAGATCACCGGCAGGTCGGATTTCTGGCGCAGCCGGCGCAGCAGTTCCATGCCGTCCATGCGCGGCATCTTGATGTCGAAGATCGCCAGATCGGGCCGCCGCGCCGCCAGGCCGTCCAGCGCCGAGGCGCCGTCGGTATAGGTCTCGACGCGATAGCCTTCCGATTCCAGCGCAATGGAAACAGAGGTCAGGATGTTCCGATCATCGTCCACGAGGGCAATTGTCGGCATGTCTTCAGGCTCCCTCGGCATTGGTGCTTCCGGTTGTCGGAAGGCCCTTACGGTTGTCGGGCGTAATGCGCAATTGGTGCAATGGCTTCAAGATTGCGAAGAAAATGTGACTTGGAGGATAGCCCGATTGCAACGCATGCGCCATGCCCGGCGAAACCGGTGCCACTCGAGGCGCACCAGGCGCGCCTGAAGAGTGGACCATTGTGCGCCGCGAAATCGCCGCCAACGGCGCAATACGGCGCCCGGTTTCAATCGTTTAAAATTTTTAAATCGATTAAACGTTTGATTTTAAAAGTACTTTCGGGAAAGAAAGAGCTTGTCGCAAAAAACTTGCGATATTATAGCTCAGCGTATTGGTGCAGCTTCCGGTCGACCTAAATCGACGAAGCGGCGATGTGTCGGTCGACGACCGGAACCCGCGAAGTACGGCTTCCGGCGAGGGAGGAAATCAGCATGGCTTCTGGCGAATCGGGAATCGAAACTGCCAAATCCGTCGATAGCGGCGTCTACAATCCGTCTTTCGGTCTGGGTGAATTCGGCCTGGAAGGATATGCCTCCGCCTTCTTCAACCTCGAGGCGCCCGAGCTCTATGAGCACGCTATCCGTCGCGGCGAGGCGTCCATCGTCGCGGGCGGGGCGCTTTGCGTGCGCACCGGCCAGCACACGGGCCGCTCGGCGCAGGACAAGTTCGTCGTACGCGACTCCCTGACGGAAGACACGGTCTGGTGGGACAACAACAAGGCGATGGATCCGCGCAAGTTCGACGTCCTTTACCAGGACATGCTCGACCATGCGCGCGGGCTCGATCTCTATGTCCAGGATCTGGATGGCGGAGCGGACGCCGACTATCGCATCCGCACCCGCGTCATTACCGAACTGGCCTGGCATTCGCTGTTCATTCGCAATCTGCTGATCCGCCCGTCCCGCGCGGAACTCGCCGAATTCGTCGCCGACATGACCATTCTCGACCTGCCGAGCTTTCGCGCCCATCCCGAGCGCCATGGCTGCCGCACCGAGACGGTGATCGCCTGTGACTTCAGCCGCAAGATCGTCCTCGTCGGCGGCACCTCCTATGCCGGCGAGATGAAGAAATCCGTCTTCACCTTCCTCAATTTCCTGTTGCCGCAGGACAAGGTGATGCCGATGCACTGCTCGGCCAATTTCGGCCCGGCTGGCGACGCCGCCGTGTTCTTCGGCCTGTCGGGCACCGGCAAGACCACGCTTTCCGCCGACGCCTCGCGCACGCTGGTCGGCGATGACGAGCATGGCTGGGGCGAACACGGCATCTTCAATTTCGAGGGCGGCTGCTACGCCAAGACCATCCGCCTCTCGGCCGAGGCCGAGCCGGAAATCTTCGCGACCACCCAGCGTTTCGGCACCGTCCTGGAGAATGTCATTCTCGATGAGTCCCGCGTCCCCGATTTCGACGACGGCTCGCTGACGGAGAATACGCGCTGCGCCTATCCGCTGGATTTCATTCCCAATGCTTCCGCCGATGGCCGCGCCGGTCATCCGCGCAACATCATCATGCTGACCGCCGACGCCTTCGGCGTGTTGCCGCCGATCGCACGGTTGACGCCAGCCCAGGCCATGTATCACTTCCTGTCGGGCTACACCGCCAAAGTCGCCGGCACGGAAAAGGGCGTGACCGAGCCGCAAGCGACCTTCTCCACCTGCTTCGGCGCACCCTTCATGCCGCGCCATCCTTCCGAATACGGCAATCTGCTGCGCGACCTGATCGCCCAGCACGGCGTCGATTGCTGGCTGGTCAATACCGGCTGGACCGGCGGGGCCTATGGAACCGGCCGGCGCATGCCGATCGCCGCGACACGCGCGCTGCTCAGCGCCGCGCTTGACGGCTCGCTCAAGAATGCCGAGTTCCGCACGGACCCGTATTTCGGCTTCGAGGTTCCGGTCTCCGTGCCCGGCGTCGACAGCGCGATCCTGGAGCCCCGTTCGACCTGGGCCGATCCCAAGGCCTATGACGCCCAGGCGCGCAAGCTGGTCTCGATGTTCGTCAGCAACTTCGACAAGTTCGACGCCCATGTTGACGGCGATGTGCGCTCGGCCGCCCCGGCTGCATTGTCCGCCGCCGAATAGATTGCCCGC
>JAUIBM010000397.1 GCA_030428345.1 Alphaproteobacteria bacterium
GTCACCCAGCCGGCGATCACCTCGCGCATCGCCGCGCTGGAGGACGAACTCGGTGTCAGGCTGTTCTCGCGCGGGCAGCAATCGGTGGCGCTGACGCCGGAGGGCAAGGACGCGCTCAGGCTGTGCGAGAGCGTGCTGGACGCGGTGGACCGGATGGCGGAGCGTTTCTCGGGCGCGGCGGAGCGGCTCGGCGTGGTGCGCATCGGCGTCGTGGACACCGTGGCCCGGACCTGGCTTCCCCTCGTGCTCAACCGGATGCAGGCCGAATACCCGAAAATCGAACTGGAAATCACCAATGAAAGCACCACGACGCTTCATGCGCTGCTGAGATCCGGCGCCCTGTCGATGAGCATCACCATCGCGCCTTGCGACGACGCGGACGTGACCAATACCGAGATCGGGCGCTACGCGATCGAATGGGTCTCCAGCCCGCATCTGGTCGATCAGGCGCACGTCTATTCGGTCGAGGAACTGACGCGTTTCGCGCTTATCGGCTATCTGGCAAACAGCCCGCCGGCGGTGCTGATGCAGCGCTATTTCGGCGACGCCTTTTCGAGCCGGGCAATCCGCAACACCACCAATTCCATGTCGACCATGATCTGGCTGGCGGAGAACGGCCTCGGCATCGCCGCAATTCCGCCGCGCGCCATCATGCAGCATCTGGCGGATCGCCGGCTGGTGGTGATGAAGACGGAAAAGCCCTTCGCGCCGATGCGCTTCTATCTGAGCTGCCGCACCCGGCCCTATTCGCCGGTGGTGCAGACCGTGGATGCCCTGATCCGCGAGGAAGCGGCGAAATTCGGGGTCGGCGAACCCGTTTCCTGACGCGAGCCATTCATCTCAGGCCGACCGGGCCATGGGCAAGGAAGGTGCGAGGCGTTATTCTTCGTCGTCATGCGCCACGAAATGGCCCGGCGACACCTCGCGCATCGCCCGCTGCGTGCGCTGGCTGCCCGGGGCGCCGATGCGATGTCCGCGTCCAGACGCCGGGCCATCCACCACCCCGCCGCCACCGGCCGCTATCAGGGCGGCGGTATAGGCGTGATGGGGCGCGGCGAGCACGCTCGCGGTCGGCCCCATTTCGACCAACCGGCCGAAACGCATGACCGCGACCCGGTGGGCAATGCGCGAGACCACCGCGAAATCATGGGTGATGAACAGCAGCGGCAGGCCCATTTCCGCCTGCAGGCGCTCGAACAATTCCAGCACCTGCAGCTTGGTGGTCGCATCGAGCGCCGAGACGGCCTCGTCCGCGATGACCAGATCGGGGGAGGCGCTCAGCGCGCGGGCGATGCCCAGCCGCTGGCGCTGGCCTCCGGAAAGTTCGTGCGTCAGGCGGTCGAGATGGCTCTCGTCGAGCCCGACCTTCAGCATCAGGTCGAGGGCGCGATCGCGCAGTCCGGTGATCTCGCCGGCGATGCGCAGCGGCTCGGTCACCGACTGCCAGGCGCGATATCGCGGATCGAGCGAGGATTGCGGATCCTGGAAGACGAACTGGACCCGTCTTCCCGGCGGCTCGCCGGAGGCGCCGATCTCCTCGCCGCGCAGGCGGATGCGGCCGCGATCGGGCTGCACCAGACCAAGCACTGCACGGGCGAGCGTCGTCTTGCCGCTGCCGCTCTCCCCGACCAGCGCCACGGTCTCGCCGGCGCCGACCTTGAGGCTGACCCCGTCGACGGCGAAGAGGCGCTGCTGGCGGCGGAACGACAGCAGCGAGCCGGAATTGGGGAAGGAAACCACCAGATTATCGATCTGAAGCGGCGGCGGCGCGATCGCCGGCACCTGCTTCACCTGCGGTTCGACCGGCGCCGCGGCGGCAATAAGCGTCCGGGTGTAGGCGGCCTTGGGGCGGCTCAAGACCTCCTCCAGCGTTCCGCTTTCCACCTCCGCGCCGCGCTGCATCACCAGCACGCGGTCGGCGACCTGCCGCACCACGGCCATGTCATGGGTGATGAAGATCACCGCGCAGCCGACCTCGGCCCGCAATTCGCGCAGCAGCGCAAGGATCTCCGCCTGAACCGTTGCGTCGAGCGCGGTCGTCGGCTCGTCGGCGATCACCAGGGCAGGCTTGCAGGCAATGGCGGCGGCTATCACCACACGCTGGCGCATGCCGCCCGACAGCGCGGCCGGGTGCAGTTTCGCGCGGGCCGCCGCATCGGGGATCCTTACCCGATCGAGCAGGCGCACCGCCTCCGCGCGCGCCGCGCGCCAGGAAAGGCCGCGATGCACGACGATGGTTTCCGCGATCTGGTCGCCGACGGCCATCATCGGGTCGAGGGCGCTCATCGGCTCCTGAAAGATGACGCCGATGCGATCGCCCCTCACCCGCCTCAAGCCGGTTTCCGGCATCGCGAGCAGATCGCGCCCCTCGAAATGCGCGGTTCCGCCGGTCGCAATCGCGGGAGGGGAAGGCAGGAGCCCGACGATCGCCTGCGTGGCGACGCTCTTGCCCGATCCGCTTTCGCCGATGAGGGCCAGGACTTCGCCAGGCGCGACGTCGAAGGAGAGATCGTCGACGACCCTTCGCGGGCCGGCGCGCGTCAGGATTTCGACGCGCAGGTCGCGGACCGACAGCAGCGCGCTCATGCGGCCGCTCCGTCAGCACAGACCGCAGGCGCGGCTAGTGAATTTGCGGCGTGTTTACCCAGATGACGCGGGTCAGCGTCGCGCCGGGATTGCGATAGCGATTGGTCAGATGGTTCTTGAAGAAGAAGGAATCGCCAGTGGTCAGGCGATAGGTGACGTTCTCGATGGTGAATTCGAGTTCGCCCTCGATGACATAACCCACCGTCTCGCCCTGATGGGTGATCTGGTCGACCTTCTCGCCACCCGGCTCGATGCGATGGATGTTGCCCTCCAGCAGATTGCCGGCGGCGAAGGGCACCAGCCGTTCGTAGCTGACCCCCGCTCCGCCGCGGATGGCGTCCGTCTGGGAGATCGGGCGTTCTCCCTCCTTCTGCACGAGGCCGGGCGAATTGATGTCTGTCCCGAAGAACGAGGACAGGAAATCATCGATTCCGCGCAGCCGACCCGCTCGGCGAGTTCCCGGATGCGAATGCCTTCGAGCAATCTTGCGTGCCGCAGCCGCGCGCCGATCTGAAGCTCGTCCCGCCGCTCCTCGCGCGCCGGCGGCTGGTTTTTCGTGGGCATGCGGCCCTCTTTCTTCTGTGCTTCGGGAAGGGTTCGCCGCGGCTCCCTTTCGGGCGCAATTCCTATCAGGAAACTCGCGGGAGCTGCAATCACGCCGGTGCATTTCGCTCATCCCTGCGCCAGCATCGCCGGCCATGCGCCGGCCCAGGGCATGGCCCGCTCCAGCGCGGCGGACGCGCGCAAGACGCCGATGTCGTCGAGATGACGGCCGGCGATCTGCAGGCCGACCGGAAGCCCCTCGTCGGTAAAGCCCGCCGGCACGCTGGCGGCGGGTTGGCCGGTCAGATTGGCGAAGGCCGAGAACGGGGTCCAGGCGCTGGCGGGAACGTCAATGCCTGCGATGCGGGAGGGGCCGTCGAGGTCGACGGGGAAGGCCGCAGTCGCAGCCGAGGGGGTGAGAAGCAAGTCGTATTCGTCCATGAAGCGCCACATCGCGTTGACGATCCCCTTGCGCGCCAGGATTGCCGCCGTGAAATCGTCGGCGCTCCAATCCTTCGCCAGTATCTGCGCCAGCGACCCGCCAAAACGGTGACCCCTGCCCTCGGCGAGGCGAAGCAGCCCGGCACGGTCGGTGTCCATCGCCACCAGGGTCTCGAAGGTCGTTTGAACGTCGCCTATCGTCGGCGTCGCCAATTCGAGCGTCGCACCGAGCGCCTCGGCAAGCTTGCGGGCGGCGGCCAGCGACAATCCGGCGACCTGCGGATCGACGGGCGCAAAACCCATATCAGGCGTGTAGGCGATGCGCAGCC
>JAUIBM010000398.1 GCA_030428345.1 Alphaproteobacteria bacterium
CGACAGGAAACACAGCGCAACCCATCTGGCGCCGAATGTGTCCTGCGGATAGAGCAGGCTCACCGGCAGATGTTCGAGAGAAGCCGCCGATACGCCGCGAAGACCGAAAACCACCCATGCGCCGACGGTCAGCAGCGCCACCAGCTTGACCACGGCCTCGACCGCAATCGCCGCAATAACCCCGTGATGGCGCTCATTGACGTCGATA
This sequence comes from Alphaproteobacteria bacterium, assembly GCA_030428345.1. GTDB lineage: Bacteria > Pseudomonadota > Alphaproteobacteria > Rhizobiales > Rhizobiaceae > BOKV01. The sequence goes on from JAUIBM010000398.1 coordinate 209, forward strand.
TTGCGGACGCCGAACACGATCGCGAAGGCGCAAAGCCCCGCGGCCACCCAGAAGGCGGTGGCATAGTCGGGTTCGAGCGCCAGCGTCGCCGCCGCCAGGGCCCCGCCCTCAAAGGTGATCACCTGGAAGCTCGAGGTCAGAGCCTTGAGCTGCAGCGCGATGTAGGGCGCGGTCGCTACCAGCGCGACGACGGTGATCAGCGCGCCGAGCGCGGGATTCTTGCCAAAGCGGGCCGAGATCAGATCGGCGATTGACGTCGTGTTGTGGACCCGGCCGACGGTGACCAGTTTGCGCAGGAAGATCCACCAGCCCGCGAACACGATGGTCGGCCCGAGATAGATCGTTGCGAATTCAAGGCCGTTGCGCGCCGCCGAGCCCACCGCGCCGAAGAAGGTCCACGATGTGCAATAGATCGAGATCGAGAGCGTATAGACCAGCGGCGAGGACAGCCATCCGCCGGCATCCTTTCTGGCGCGGCGATCCCCCGCGAAGGCAACCGCGAAGAGTACGGCCACATAGAGCAGGCAGACCAGGACGACCAGATTGGCGGGCAATTTCATGGCGTTCGGCCTTCGCCTGCCCTTTCTTCGCCTTGCCTGCCGCGCTCATAGGCGACAAGGCCGCGCGCCACCAGCAGCGCGGCGATGATGACAAGCGCCCAGATCGTGAAGATATAGACCGCCACCAGCGGAAATCCCGCCAGGAAAACCGGCGCGCAGAAGATCAGGACGAGCGGCGGCATCAGCAGGATCGCGGCTACGAAAGGCAGCGCCACCGCCGCGTCCCGCACGCGTTGCTCGCCGGCGTCGGGCTCATCCATCCCCGCCTCCCGCATGGCGGCGAACGGCCTCCACTACCTCTGCATTGGAGAAGGGTTTGGTGATGAAGGCGCTGACCCCGATTGATTCGGCCATCGCGCGGTCATTGGGCTGACCCTTGGCCGTGAGCACGATGACCGGGAGCGCGGCGAGGCTGGCGTCGCCTCGAACCTCACGCAGAACGTCGAAGCCGCTCAGGCCCGGCAGCATGATGTCGAGCACCATTGCCGCGAAGGACTGCTCGCGCAGGCGCTGCAGCGCCTCGCGGCCATCGGAAACGATGTCGAGGTCAAATCCGCCCTGCTCGAGAATGAACCGTAGCGATTCGACAATATTCGGCTCGTCCTCCACGACGAGGATGCGCGCTCCCAGCAAGATCGACTTTCCTCCCCCTGCCGATCCTTGATCATAAGACCCGGCAAACCGCAAACATAGTCGTCATGTTGCATGACGAGCGAAAAATTGCGCAAATCAGTTCATCAGCGACTCTTCCTGGCGATGTCTGCAATCGCGGCGCGGGCACAGCCGGCAGACGGTGCCGATGGGGATCGTCGCCTGCTCGCGCTGCAAACCGTCTCCATAGACGACGCGCGAGGCGTCTTCCGCCGCGCAGGCCAGCATGACCGAAAGCAGGCGGCGCGGCGCGGACACCTGCGCGAAGGACTTTTCCACTGCACGTGCGAAGAACAGAAACTGCACCCCGGAAGGAAGTTCGCCGAACTGGCGCACACTCGAAAAGGGGCTCTGGAACGCGCCATAGACCGGCCAAAGCGGGCAGGCCGCCCCGTAACGCGGCAGAGGCAGGTCGGGCAGCGGCAGCCGCTTGGTCACATAGCCTGAAGCGTCGGATCGCATGAAGGCGAAGCGGACGCCGGAAGCGCCCGGCCGGCGCAGCGTCGCGACGCGGTGCGCCGCCTGCTCGTACGAGACACCGAACAGGCGCGCCAGCAGGTCCAGATCGTATCTGTGGCGCTCCGCCATCGCCAGGAAACGTTCATAGGGCATCAGCGCCGCGCCGGCGGCGTAATTGCGCAGCGCCGAGACGGCCAGTTCCTGCACCTCTGGCGAGGTCAGGGCGCGATGCCGCCCGGCAAACTCGCGCATCCGCTCCCCCGCAAAGCCGGTCATGGCGGCGCGCACGAGCGCGAAGCGGTTGCTTTCGGGCGCGGCCCACGGATCGGGCGTCGGGCCGGCGACGCCTTTGCGCGCCAGCCATGCGGCGCAATGCGCTTCCAGGCTGGACCCCGGCTCCATCCCTGAGAGGAATTCGCGGGCCGCAGCCTCCAGTTCGGGAAAGTGATTGTCGCAATCGATCATGAAGGCGTCCAGCGCCTCCATCGGTGTGGCCGAGCGCACCCGCACATGCGTGCTCTGGATGAACCCGACCAGCGCATTGGCGGTGGCGGCAAGACGCTGGCTGTCATGCGCGATGATCGACAGGAAGCGCTCCCTGTCCCTTTCCGGCAATTGCCCGCCTTGCTCGAGAATCTGGGCGGCTGAGCGGATCGCCGTCACCGAGGTGAGCATCCTGTGAACGCTTTCGCCGAGAAACGGATCCCGGTTCAGCCGGTCGGCAAGCGCCACCACCGCCTGGCTCTGATCGCGATAATGCTCGTAAAGGCGCACGATCAGATCGGCCCAGTCGCGATGCGCCCCGACCACCATTTCGGTGCCCGCCGGACGCGGAGCCTTGTCCGCCAGCGCCGGATCGGCGGCGATCTCGTCCAGCCGCTCCACCACACGCCGTTCGACATCGTCGTCGAGGATCGCCCGCTCGACGCCCAGTCCGGCGGCGATGCGCTCAAGCAGGGCGGCGGACACCGGCCGGCGATTGCGTTCGATGAGATTGAGATAGGAGGGGGAAATGCCTGCGAGGTCGGCCAGCGCCGACTGCGTCATGCCGCGCTCCTTGCGATGCGCGCGGATTTTCAACCCCGTGAAGTCGCGTCGCATTAAAGCGCCTCCCACTGCTCTCGGTTGTAAGTTATTGACAAAAATGCGGCATAGCAACACGCAATTTTTACAAAATTATGGTTATAGACCAAAGGCTTATTGATCATGTGACACATTCGGCGCAATGATTGCCGATGGCTGTTTGCCTCGTGGGCCTCACTTGGCGAGCGTTCGGTCATGGGAGGAATTCAATATCATGGGAGGAAATCAGTGAAATTTGATCACTTCAATCGCCGCGGCTTCTTGAAGACCGGCGCAGTGGCGGGCGCCGGACTGGCGATGCCGACCATTTTCACCCGATCTGCATGGTCGTACACGAACGAGCCGAAGGGCAGCACCGTGAAGTTCGGCTTCAACGTGCCGCAGACTGGTCCCTACGCCGCCGAAGGCATGGACGAGTTGCGCGCCCAGGAACTGGCCGTCCAGCATCTCAATGGCGAAGGTGACGGCGGCATGCTGAACACCTTCTCTTCCAAGATGCTCAAGGGCAATGGCGTTCTTGGCAAGAAGGTCGAGTTCGTGACCGGCGACACGCAGACCAAGTCCGACGCCGCCCGCGCCTCGGCCCGCCGCATGATCGAGAAAGACGGCGCCATCTTCAAAGCGATCTCCACGCCGACACTGCCACTGTCGCCAAAGAAAACGTGATTGAGTCCGTCGGGTGTGATGGCCACGAGTTTGTCCGCCAACTTGCGGGCAGGTTCGTGCGTCAACCCGCCGAGGGCGATCCGGGCGGGGCGACGGCTCCCTGCTGCATGGACTCGAGCATCGCCGCCATCAGCCCGTGCACGGTCTGGATCGCCTTCAGTGGCCGGACCATGACCTTGAAGTCGACGATCTTCCCGTCAGCGTCCCACTCGATGATGTCGACGCCGTTGACGTGGATGCCGTCGAG
>JAUIBM010000399.1 GCA_030428345.1 Alphaproteobacteria bacterium
CCATAGATGCTGCCCATAACCGCGGCGAAGATCAGCAGCGGCGGCAGCAGATCCTTGAGGCGCTTCCGCCGCTCGCTCCAGGGCGCCAGTTTCTCCCGCCGGCCCGCGATGGTTGGATCGATCACGCTCCACACGATGATGATCGTGACGAAGAAGATCGCCAGCAGCGCGCCGGGCAGGATTCCCGCCGTGAACAGCTTGCCGATCGAATTGTTGGTGATCGCACCGTAGATGATCAGGTTGATGCTGGGCGGGATCAGGATGCCGAGCGTCGCCCCGCTGGCGATCGAGCCCGCGACCCAGCTCTCCTTGTATTCCTGCTGGCGAAACGCGGGAAAGGCCACCGTGCCGATCGTCGCCGCCGTCGCCACCGAGGAGCCCGAGATCGCCGCGAACACGGTGGAGGCGACGATATTGCTGTGCAGCAGCCCACCCGGCAACGGCTTCAGCCAGTCGGAAAGGGCGAGATACATGCGCTCGGTCACGCCGCCGCGCACCAGGATCTCCCCCATGAAGACAAAGAGCGGAATCGCCACGAGCAGGAAATTGTTGAGCGTTCCCCACATCATCGTGCCGAAAGGCTGGAACATGGTGTCGCCGAAGAACCACCATGCCGCCAGCGCCGACACCAGGAACAGCGAGGTGGCGATGTGCAGGCCGATGAACATCAGCCCCAGCAGCAGGAAGAAACCGATGGCCGCGCCTTCTATGCCGATCATGCCCGCCCCCCGTCATTGATGGATCCGGCGGCTTCCTCTCCGACATATTCCTGCACTTCCTCCTCCACCGTGATCGGCCCGTAGCGCCGCTCCACCTCTTCGGGATCGGTAAAGAGCAGAAATGCGCCATGGGCGGCGAGGACGAGGCAGGAAAGCGCGAAGGCCGTGGTTCCGAACACCCAGAAGGACTGGGGCGCCCAGAGCGGCGTCTGCAGCGGCGTGTTGGTCACGGTCGAAAAGGCGATCGTCTCGCCGAATTCGGAAAAAGCATGGACGGTCATGAAGGCGGCGAAGCCGAAAAGCGCCAGATAGGCGAGGACGTGCAGCACCCGGCGCAGCGGCGCCGGGAAATGCCGCAGCGCGATGTCGATGCGCGGATGGCCGCGCTGCAGCAGCGTATAGGTGAGCCCGAGCGAGCCGATCAGCGCCAGCGTGTAGCCGCCCAGCTCGTCCGTGCCCTGCACCGAATATTGGAAGAAGCGCCGCGAGACGACGTCGAAGACGATGAGAGCCGAAAGCACAACCACGGCCATTCCGGCGACCAGCGCCATGGCGCTCGACAGGCGATCGATCATTCTGATTGCTGCAGCGGCCATGGCGGCGCTCCTGGTTCTGACTTGTCGAAAGCGCGGCGCATCCGCGATCCGCATTGGCGCCGGAGGGTGGAGGCGGGGCATCGGCGCCATCGCATGGCGCAAACGCCCCGGCCCCCATTGCTTACTTGATCTCGATCCTTACTTGATCTCGATTCCGCGAGCCTTGCCAATCGTGGCGTTCCACACATCCTTGCATTCGGGATAGCTGGCCGAGCAGCGCCCGACCCATTCCGGCAGGACCTTTTCCATGGAGATCTTCTTCACCAGCGCCTTGTCGGCGTCGGACACCGGAACCAGCGTCATGTCGTATTTGGTGTAGATGCCGCTGGTGTCGCAGCTGTCCGCGCCCGTCGAGCAGGCCAGCGCCTTGTCATTGGTGGTGGTCGCCAGTTCCCAAAGGTCGGCCTCGAACTGCGCCATATCGGCCTCCAGCGCCGCCTTCTTGTCGGCAGGCAGCGCCTCGAACCATTTCAGGTTGACCAGATGCGCCTGGACCGAGCCGGAAACCGAAAGCGGCATCAGGTATTTCGTCACTTCCGGCCATTTGCCGGTATTGGAAGAGGTCGGCGAGGTCACACCGCACGAGGCGACGCCGCGCTGCAGCGCGGGGTAGACTTCCGGAAAGCTCAAGGTGACCGGCGTCGCGCCGAGCTCGGTGAGCAGCGTCGACATCGAGGCGGTGAACGAGCGAACCTTCAGCCCCTTGAGATCGGCGGCCGACTTGATCTCCTCATTGCACAGGAAGACCTGCGGGCCGAACGGCCAGATCGCCAGCGCCTTGACGCCGAAGCGCGCGCCCAACCGTGCGTTGAACGCATCGCGATAGGCGTCGACCGCGCCTTTCAATTCGCCCATGTCGGTGGACACGCCGATGAGGTCGATCCCCTCCAGGAACGGATCGTCCTTGGCGACGCTGCCCACCTGGGCCGTCACGATCTGGAAGGTTCCAGCGCCGGCGAGCCGCAGCGCGTCGGCGAGATTGAGGCCGACGACCTGGAATTCGCTGCGGTCGACGGTGAAGCCGGCCGCCTTGGCCCGCTCCAGCGCCGCTGCCTCGAGTGGGAACTGGGCGTTGCCCTGCTGGGTCTGGGTGAGCCAGCGAAGGTTTTCGGCTGATGCCTGCTGGACGCCGGCGAGGATGCCGGCGGCGGTCAATGCGATTTTGATGGTCCGGTTCATGGTCGCGCTCCTTTGCGAGGGAATACGCCATCACCGGCAGCAAGAAGCGGACCATGCGCGATCAGCGAGGGGAATATACACTATTCGGTTTTTCGAATAGTTTGGGATGCGCATACCCCGCCTTTCCCAACCGATTGAATGTCCGGGAGAATCGGGGCTCTGCGCGAGGCAATTGCGATCCCGCATCCATCGCCGATCCCGCAGGCGAACCATCCAGACGGCGGATTCCCGATAGAACCTTGATCGCAGATCGGGAATCTCCGGGGAGATTGCCATGTATGCAGGCCGAAACCGCGATCAAAATTTGGGCAAAAGCTCGGGAATTGACCATTCTTGCAAAGGCTGCCCGCCTGCCGATTATATCGGATTCCCGATTGCCTTATGGGATTTTACGAATAAGCTGAACCCGGAAAGGCGGCCCGCTTGCGCAATGTCGAAAACCCCCTGAGCGCGTTCAACCTCAAGGTGCTGTGCACACTGATCGAGGAGCGCAATGTCACGCGCGCCGCCCGCCGGCTGGCGCTGTCGCAACCCGCGACGAGCCTGCTGCTCAAGCAATTGCGCGAGATCTTTGCTGACCCGCTGCTGGTGCGCGGCGAAGGCGGCATGGTGCCGACCGAGCGCGCCCTGCTGCTGCGCGAGACCGCGACCAAGACGCTGGCCGATCTCAACGAGATTCTCCAGCATCCCGACGATTTCAATCCCACCTCCACGCGCCAGACCTTCACCATCGCCCTGCCCGACCACATGCTGCCGCTGGTGTTCAACGGCTTCATGCAGGAGTTCCGCAAGAAGGCGCCGCTGGCCCGGCTCGTGCTGCGCGCGCTCGGCCCGGACTATGATTTCGAGGGCGCGCTCGCCTCCGGCCTTGCCGACATCGTCATCAGCAACTGGCCCTCGCCGCCGCCGCATCTGCGGCGCAGCGTGCTGTTCGAGGACCAGTTCGTCTGCCTCGTCGACAGGCAACATGCGTTTGCGCACCGCGCGCCCTCGGTCGAGGAATATCTGACCGCCGACCACATCGCCCCTTCCGACTACGCCATCGCCCAGCGCGGCGTGGTCGAGACGCATCTGAGCGCCATGAAGATGCAGCGCGAGCGGCGCGTGGTGATCTCCTATTTCTCCATGGCGCCTTATCTGCTCGTCGGCACCGACCTCGTCTTCACCGTGACGCGGCATTTCGCCGAGCATTTCGTGCGCATCCTGCCGCTGGAGATCATCGAATCCCCGGTCGACTATCCGCGCGTCCAGTTCTACCAGCTCTGGCACGAGCGGGCGCACCACTCGCAGATGCATCGCTGGTTCCGCCAGGAAGTCGCCGCCATGCGTTCCGCCTGGGGCGCGGCCCGCTCCGCACCGGGCGAGTGAGGGGTTGCGAG
>JAUIBM010000400.1 GCA_030428345.1 Alphaproteobacteria bacterium
GCTGAGCGAGGAAGAGGCCGACGCCTTTCCCGAGCCGACGCCCATGCAGGTGGTTGGCGGCTATGTGCGCCGATATTGGGATCTGGTCGCCCTGGCCCATTCCGGTCCGGTCAAGGTGATCGGCGAAAAGGGCGTCATCCGCGACAAGCCGGGCTTCGAGGTGGATTTCATTACCCGCGACTCGGCCAGCGAGGCGATGCACAGCCACGACAGGCCCTCGGTGCTGATGCCGGTGAAGGGACATTGGAGGCTCGTCTGGCAAGGCGGCTCGGCGACCCTTGCGCCGGGCGACACCGCCTCCGTGCCGCAGGGTCTTCCGCATGCCGCGGTTCCGGCGATGAGCGGCGAGGCGGCGCTCTATCATGTCATTGCGACCGGCGAGCCGGCCGGCGAAACCTGGAAAGGCTGAGGCGATGGCGCAGATCGCGACGACCCATGTCGGCTCGCTGCCGCGCTCTCAGGAGGTGGTCGATTTCATCTTCGCGCGCGAGCGCGGCGAGGCATACGACCAAAGCGCGTTCGATGCGGCGATGGCGCGCGCGGTCGACGAGACGGTGCGGCTGCAGGTGGAGGCGGGTATCGACATCGTCTCGGATGGAGAGACGTCGAAGATCTCCTACGCGACCTATGTGAAGGATCGCTACACCGGATTTTCCGGCGACAGCAAGCGCAACGCCCCGGCGGACCTGAAGGCCTTTCCCGCCTTTCTCGAACGGGTCGCCACTTCCGGCGGGACGCCGAAATATGCGCGGCCCTCCTGCACCGGCGAGGTGCGCTCGAAGGGGCAGGGCGAACTGGGCAAGGACATCGCCAACCTGCAGGCGGCGATGGCGAAGCATGGCGCCAGGCGCGGCTTCATGAACGCGGCCTCGCCGGGCGTCATCTCGCTGTTCCTGCCGAACGCGCACTATCCCAGCCGAGAAGCCTATCTCGCGGCGCTGGCCGACGCGATGAAGGCGGAATATGAGACGATCGTCGCCAGCGGCCTCGACCTGCAACTCGACTGCCCCGATCTGGCGCTGTCGCGGCACATGCTGTTCACCGATCTGAGCGACGCGGAATTCGTGCGGATCGCGCATGGCAATGTCGAGGCGCTGAATCACGCCTTGCGCGACATTCCGCCGGAGCGGATCCGCATCCACATCTGCTGGGGCAATTACGAGGGGCCGCATGTCTGCGACATCGACATGGACGCGGTGTTTCCGGTGCTGATGCAGGCGAGGGCGCATTATCTGCTGTTCGAGACGGCCAATCCGCGCCACGGCCATGAATGGACCGTGTTCCGCGACCGCAAGGGCGAGATCCCGCAGGACCGCATCCTGGTTCCCGGCGTGGTCGACACCACCACGAATTTCGTCGAGCATCCCGAACTGGTGGCCCAGCGCATCGAGCGCTTCGCCGCGATCGTCGGCGCGGATCGGGTCATTGCCGGATCGGATTGCGGATTTGGAACCTTTGCCGGCTTTGGAGCGGTCGATCCGCAGATCGCCTATGCCAAGCTCGCGGCGCTTTCGCAAGGCGCTCGCATCGCCGGCGAGCGGGCGTGAGGCGGAATTGCTCAGCCGGCTTATGATTCGTCGGCGGTGACGGTTTCACCCTCGTCCTGGACGCCTTCCGCATAGACGTACCAGGCGTCCTCGACCAGGCCGATATGCGCCTTCATGCCGGCTTCCGCGGCATTGCGGTCGCCGCGCAGAATCGCCTCGACAACGGCGGAATGCTCGGCATGGGAGGCCGAGAGCCGGCCGAGCGTGGCGAACTGGGCGCGCCTGAAGGGCTGCACGCGAAGCCTCGTATGGCGGGAAATCTCGGCGAGATATTCATTGCCGGTGCCGTCATAGATGGCGTTGTGGAACGCCTCATTGGCCAGGGTATAGGCGGCGGTGTCGCCGGCGCGCACCAAGGCCGCCATGTCGTTGTGCATGCGTTCCAGCTCGAAGCGCTCGCGCGGGTTCATGGCGATGGCGCAAAGCCCGGCGCTGAGCGATTCGAGATAGGCCATGACCGCGAACATGCCGGCCAGGGCCCGCTTGTCCGGCTTGGTGACGATCGTCTTGCGGTGGGCGCGCTGGCTGACCAGTCCGCTGGAAACCAGCATGCGAAGCGCCTCGCGCACGGGGGTTCGCGAGACGCCGAATTCCGCCGCGAGCTGGCGCTCGTCGAGCCGTGTTCCCGGCAGGATATCGCGCGTTACGATCCGTCGCGCGAGCTCGAGCCTGATCTGCTCGGGAATGCTGGGCGATCTTGTCATGTCCGGGCTGTCTGTGGCCACGAGGGTTTTACCGCTTTTCCTCGATCACGCTGACATGGGCAGCGACGACGCGCCAGCCATCCGCCATACGAACCCAGGTCTGCATCTGCCGCCCCACCTTGCCTGCCGCCGTTGTCCTGTAGAACAGCGTGGAGGCGGTGGCAAATTCCGTTCCGAAGGTGGTGATCACGGTGCGCGCCAGATCCCGCTTCAGATCCTGCGGCGACCGGCCCTTGCGGAATTCGAGGATCTCGCTGGCGCCGTACAGGTTTTCCCCACCGCCATAGCGGATGACCCGCTCGTCCTGCCAGAACAATTCATCCAGCACCGCAACGTCATTTTCCACGAGCGCGGTCTCGTAGCGGCGGAATACCGCCTCCACTTCCGCCAGCGTGGCCGGGTCGTTGACGATCATGCGGGGTCCCTCGAAAGCCTGGTGCGCATTGCCGATTCACGATTGCTGGCCGGCGACCATGCGGTCGCGCAGCGATTTGAGAAACGGAATCGACTCGAACTGGTCCTGCTGGACGAAATCCCAGGCGACGCCGCGCGGGCGCGGATCGGTGTTGCCGGTGACGATCAGTTCGCTCTCGGTCGCCACATAGTCGAGCGGGGAATCGTGCGCCTGCATGAAGATGCGGGCATCGTCGACCAACTGGACCGAATGCACCGTCGTCGCCATCGGCGTATGCGGGCCGATGATGCCGAGTTCGCGAAAGATGCCGGTTTCCAGGTCGGCAAAGCCCGCACCCTTGCCGGTGCGGCCGCCGCCGCGCCCGACCGCGACCGAGCCGACGACGCAGAAATCGAGCGGCTCGACATCCTCGAAATTCACCCGCTCGCCATGCATCATGTAGCCTTCGGAGGTCGCCGCCAGCTCGAAGGAGACGCCCTTGCGCTTCATCTCGGCCGGATCGATCCTCAGATAGGGGAAGTCTCGGGTGAGATAGGGAACCGGAGCATAGAGCATCTTGCCCTCATAGAGGGCGCGCAGCCGGACCGGGATTTGCGGCGGATCGGGGTTGCATTTCACCACCGAGGCGCGCTTCCAGGCTTCGGTTTGCGCGTGACCGCCAAGGGCGCCAAGTCGTTCGTCCTCAACTATCGGATCAACGGGCGCGAACGGCGGATCACGATTGGCCAATATCCGACATGGACGGTGCTTGCAGCGCGCAAGCAAGCGGAGGAATTCCGGCGCTGCATCGACCAGGGCGACGATCCGCTCGAAGACCCACTCGAACTCGAGGATCCCGTGCTGGTACTCGTCGCCCGCCGGCCGATTGACGAGTTGGGATCCTTGGATCAGGCGCCATCCGTCGGCGAGCACGTCGACGCCGCGCTGATAGTCGTGTTCGGTGAGGTCGGCGGCTGGATCGTTGCCGTCGAAGAAGCTCCAGCCGATGATGCGGCCGTGCAGGCTCGACTCGTCGGTCCAGACGAACAGCAGTTGCTGGCGTTCGGTGTCGCAGTTCACGACGCCACCTCCCCGAGGGGTGCCCGGCGAGCGAGGCGGGAGTGATACCAGTCGAGGTCGAACTCGTCGTCACCGGTCAGGTAGCGCCACAGGTCGGTCCGCGCCACCAGCTCGAGACGGTGGTCCTGCTCGCCCATCCAGTCC
>JAUIBM010000401.1 GCA_030428345.1 Alphaproteobacteria bacterium
GGCCGGGTCCGAGCCCGCGTCGGGTTCGGTCAGGCCGAAACAGCCGATCAGCTCGCCCTTGGCGAGACCCGGCAGGTATTTGCGGCGCTGCTCCTCGCTGCCATAGGCATAGATCGGATACATGACGAGCGAGGATTGCACGCTCATCATCGAGCGATAGCCGGAATCGACGCGCTCCACCTCGCGCGCCACCAGGCCATAGGCGACATAGCCCGCGCCCGCGCCGCCATATTCCTCCGGAACCGTCACGCCGAGCAGGCCGGCCCGGCCCATGAGCCGGAAGAGCTCCGGATCGGTCTTCTCCTCGAGATAGGCTGCCTCGACCCGGCTCGCCAGTTCGCTCTGGGCGAAGGCGCGCGCCGCGTCGGACATCATCCGTTCTTCCTCGGAAAGCTGGGACTCCAGCAGGAACGGATCGTCCCATTGGAAGTTTGCCTTGCCGTCCGGCGATTGCGATCCGTGCTTGTCGTGGGCGTTCATGCCTTGCTCCCTTGAAATGCGTCGGTAGCTTCTAATACGGCATGAGGCGTGGAAACAATCACAACTCGCTCGGTATTTGGCGCCACGCTATTTGGCCGCCTGCTGCCCGGCGATCTGCATGAAGGCGGCGATCAGCTTGCCGCCCGCTCGCTCCGAGAGGCACACCAGGGCCTCATCCATCGAAAGTCCCTCCTCCGCGATCGCTATCTTGACGAGGCGCGGGTCGTTGCCGAACTCGGCCTCCGAGACGAAGCCGATGCCGGCGCCGGCCGCCACAATCTCTCGAATCGCCTCGCGCCCCTCCGCCTCGATGGCCGCCGTCAGCGTAATCCCCGCGCGCCGCGCCGCCGCCTCGATCTTGTGCCGGGTCTTGGAGCCCTGCTCGCGCAGCACCAGCGGCCATTTCGCCAGTTCGCGAAGCCGCGCCGGGCCTTGCGGCGCGCCCGCCAGCGTCCTTGCCGCGAAACCGACGATCGGCGTCGAGCCCAGATTGAGCACGTCGAACTCGCGCAGCGGCGGCATTTCGCCCAGAACGCCCAGATCCGCGTCATAGGCCTGCAAGGCGGCGATCACCTGCGCCGAATTGCCCGTGCGAACCGTGATGTTGACGCCCGGATATTTCCTCCGGAACGGCGTCAGCACATGCAGAACGTGAAGCGCGGAATCGGCGATGATCCGCAGCCGTCCCGAGGACAGCGCCTTGGTCTCCGACAGAAGTTCGCCGGCCTGGCTTTCCGCCTCGAACAGGCGCCGCGTCACCTCAAGCAGCCGCTGGCCGGCCGGCGTCAGCGAGACCTGTTTTCGCCGCCGGTCGAACAGCAGCACGTCATATTCCTCCTCCAGCCGCCGCACCTGGTCGGAAATCGCCGGCTGGGTGAGGTGCAGCGCTTCGGCGGCGCGCGAAAAGCCGCCCGCGATCGCGACCTGGTGAAATGCGCGCAATTGCACATGCCGCATGATCGATCCCCGGAAACCAAACTATCGTCAAAACTGATGATAGCATCCATAATATAGATTTTACAAATGCGCTGACCGACCCTAGTTTCCGCTCATTCCTCACGACGGCCGGAAAGCCAGGCCAAGAATCCAGGACGATACCGATGAGCACGCCCGCCATTGCAAACGCCCCCGCGCAAGAAGGCTTCGGCCCGCCGGCAGGTGGCGAACCTTTCCTGCTGACGCCGGGGCCCTTGACGACGGCGCTTTCGGTCAAGCAGGCGATGCTGCGCGACTGGGGCTCGTGGGACGGCGACTTCCGCGCCATGACCGCATCGCTGCGCTCGCAATTGCTCGAACTGGCCTGTGCCCCCGCCGGCGAGTATGAATGCGTGCCGATACAGGGCAGCGGCACCTTCGCCGTCGAAGCCATGCTTGGCACCTTCCTCGACCGCAAGTCGAAGACGCTGGTTCTCGCCAACGGCGCCTATGGCAAGCGTATCGCCGATATCCTGCACTATCTGGAACGCGATCACGTGACGATCGACAAGGGCGACTACATGCCGCCGCGCGGCTCGGAAGTGACGGCCGCCATCGCCGCCGACCCTGCGATCACCCATGTCGCGATCGTCCATTGCGAGACCAGTTCCGGCATTCTCAATCCGCTGCAGGAGCTTGCCGACGCGGTGAAGGCGTCCGGCCGCAAGCTGCTCGTCGACACGATGAGCGCCTTCGGCGCGGTCCCGCTCGACGTGACGCGCCTGGACTGCGAAGCGATGGTCTCCTCCGCCAACAAATGCATCGAGGGCGTGCCCGGCTTCGGATTCGTCATCGGCAAGCGCTCCGCCCTTGCCGCGTCCAAGGGCAACGCCCATTCGCTCAGCCTCGATCTGTTCGCGCAATGGGACTACATGGAGAAGTCTGGGCAATGGCGCTTCACGCCGCCGACCCATGCGGTCGCTGCGTTCCTGCGGGCGCTTGAACTGCACAAGGCGGAGGGCGGGGTCGCCGGACGCGGCGCGCGCTACCGCGCCAATCGCGACGCCCTCGTCTCGGGAATGCGCAGCCTCGGCTTTGAAACCCTGCTGGCCGATTCCTGGCTCTCGCCGATCATCGTCACCTTCTTCAACCCGGCCGATCCGGCCTTTTCCTTCACCGAATTCTACGACCGCCTCAAGTCCAGGGGCTTCATCATCTATCCGGGCAAGCTGACGGCGGTCGACTCCTTCCGCCTCGGCTGCATCGGCCGGATGGACGCCGCGATCATGCGGCAGGTGGTCGAGGCGGCCGCCGCGGCCCTCGCCGACATGGGGGTTGCAAGCGCCGCCCCGCCGCAATCGGCCCTGGCCGAACGCGCAAAGCTCGCCGCCTGAGACCCGGGCGCAACCGAACCAGCATTTGAACGGAACACCGATGAACAGCCAGAGCCCGACACCCATTCTCGCCAACGGCCGCAGCTATGCGCGCCCCAAGGTCCCGGCGATCGCCATCTGCCTGGACGGATGCGAGCCGGAATATCTGACGGTCGCCATTGCCGCCGGCCTGATGCCGGTGCTCAAGCGCATTCGCGAGACCGGCACCGACCGCCTCGCCCATTCCGTCATCCCCAGCTTCACCAACCCCAACAACATGTCGATCGCGACCGGCCGCCCGCCCGCCGTGCACGGCATTTGCGGCAATTATCTCTACGAGCCCGAGACCGGCAAGGAAGTGATGATGAACGACCCGCGCTTCCTGCGCGCGCCGACCGTCTTCAAGGCGTTCCAGGACGCGGGCTGCAAGGTCGCGGTCGTCACCGCCAAGGACAAGCTGCGCGCCCTCTTGGGCGACCGCCTGCGCTTCGACGAAGGTCGCGCTGTCTGCTTCTCCTCGGAAAAATCCGACACGACCACCATGGCCGAGAACGGCATCGACAACGCTTCCGCCTGGCTGGGACGCCCGGTTCCGGAAGTCTATTCGGCCGAATTGTCGGAATTCGTCTTCGCGGCGGGCGTCAAGCTGCTGTCCGAGATGCGCCCCGACGTGATGTACCTGACCACCACCGACTATGTGCAGCACAAATACAAGCCGGGCGACAAGGCGGCCAATGATTTCTACGCGATGTTCGACCGCTATCTGGGCGAGCTCGATGCAGCGGGCGCGGCCATCGTCGTCACCGCCGACCATGGCATGAAGCCCAAGCACAATGCCGATGGCACGCCGGCCGTCGTCTATGTCCAGGACCTGATGGACGAGTGGCTCGGCAAGGACGCGGCGCGCGTCATCCTGCCGATCACCGACCCCTATGTGGTGCATCACGGCGCGCTGGGCTCCTTCGCCACGGCCTATCTGCCGGCGTCGGCCGACCGTGCCGACATCATCGCCAGGCTCGCGGCGACGCCGGGCATCGCGCTGGCGCTCGGCCGCGAGGAGGCATGCGCCCGCTTCGAACTGCCCATCGACCGGATCGGCG
>JAUIBM010000402.1 GCA_030428345.1 Alphaproteobacteria bacterium
GGGGAGAAGCGGGCGACGCCCAGGCAGCGCCGCAATCCTTCGCATCTACGCTGAAGAACCAACGATCGTCGCCGATTCGGATATTCTCGAGCGCCTTCACTTCGATGTGGTTCGCTCAGTTGCAGCCGTCCGGCTGTTGATCGACAAATTTGTCGAGCCTCCGGAATCCGATCCGGCTTTGGCGACGGTTGCGCTGCATCAGGTTCTTTCGATTATCGTCCAGCAGGGCGGCGCAGAAATCGCGTCGCTCTTCGAGGCGATCTGCCACGGGCCGTTCGGGGCGATGGACCAAAGGGGCTTCGTAGCGCTGCTGCGCGGCATGGCCGCCGCAAAGTTAATCGAGCAATCCGAAGACCGATTGCTGATGCTGGGCGAGCTAGGAGAGAAGCTGACCGGCCGCCATGACTTCTTCGCGGTATTTCAAACCGATCAGGAATGGCGGATCGTGGCGGAGGGCAAGGCGCTTGGCACCATCCCGATCATCAACGCGGTTGCCGTCGGAGGAATTATCGTATTCGCCGGACAGCGTTGGCGAATAAAGGCAGTTAATGACGTGGCTTATGTCCTGGAAGTCGTTCGCCACAGGGCGGCGAAGGTGCCGGTGTTCTCCGGCGGTCCGGAACCCATCCATGACCGGCTCATCGCGGAAATGCTGGCAGTGTATGTGAGCAGCGACGTTCCGCCATTTCTCGATTCGACCGCAGGCCGGCTCTTGGTGGCAGCCCGCGAAGCATTCGCGCAAGCGGGTCTGGGTCGAAGGCGCATCGTTCCGTCCTCCGGCAGAGATACGCACATTCTTGCCTGGCGCGGAACGCGGATGAGCAGCGTGCTGGAAGTCGCGCTGATTGCGTCTGGCGCGCACGTTG
Source organism: Alphaproteobacteria bacterium (assembly GCA_030428345.1). GTDB lineage: Bacteria > Pseudomonadota > Alphaproteobacteria > Rhizobiales > Rhizobiaceae > BOKV01. The sequence goes on from JAUIBM010000402.1 coordinate 867, forward strand.
AGTCCAACGGCATCGGCGTGACGCTTGTCGATACGGATCTTCGCGTCGCGTCCGGGCTGCTTCAACGGATTGCAAACGCCCCGCCCTCCGCATCTGACCTGTCTGAGTTCGTCCTGAACCTGCGAAATGCGAAATATGACGAATATGTACCCGACAAGGTGCTGCGGTCGCTCTGGGTGAAGGCGAATCAGCAGTATGTCGACGAACTCGGCTCTCTCGCGGCCGACCTTGTTGACCAGCGACTTGTTCCGCTTTGATTCTCGCTTTAGCGACCCGATGGTTCGGTGTCCAAATGCCACCTCCGCCCTAAAGCGCCGCGTCGACTTCCTGCGCGCTCGGCATCGCCGATTGGGCGCCCGGCTTTAGGCAGGCGAGTGACGCGGCGATGGCCGCGCGCTGCATCGCAGCTTCGGCGGGAATGCCGGCGGCAAGGCCGGCGGCGAAATAGCCGCAGAACGTGTCGCCCGCCCCGACCGTGTCAACCGGCTCGATCTTCAGCGGCGCCGCCGCGACGATGCGCCCTTCAAGGGTCGCGACCGCGCCCTCGGCTCCCAGCGTCACGATCACGCGGTTTCCCGTCCGCGCGGCGAAAGCGAGCATGCGCGCCTTGCGATCCTCGCCAGCGATATCGAGCGCCGCGCAGATGAGGTCGAATTCGGTCTCGTTGGCGACCAGATAGTCGGCCTTATCCGCGAGTCCGGCGAAATCGTCGAGGAAAGGCGCGGTGTTGAGGATGGAGATCGCCCCCGCCTCCTTCGCCGCGTCGAGCGCGGCGGCGACGCTGTCGAGCGGGATCTCCTGTTGCAGCAGGATAATGTCGCCGCCGGCGATGCCGCATTGGCGCGCATCCGCCGGCGCGACCAGGCCATTGGCGCCGGGAACAACGGCAATGGCGTTCTCTCCAGCCGCGTCGACCAGGATCAGCGCCACGCCCGTGGGCGAGGCGAGGCGGCGAACACCGGCGATATCGACGCCGCTGGACACCAGGAAGGGCAAGGCTGCGTCGGCGAATGCGTCGTTGCCGATGGCGCCGATCATGCGAACCTTCGCCCCGGCCAGCGCCGCGGCGACCGCCTGGTTGGCGCCCTTGCCGCCCGGCAGGGTGGCGAATTCGCCCCCCGCCACGGTTTCGCCAGGCCCCGGCAGGCGTTCGACATTGGCGACAAGGTCGAGATTGATGGAGCCGATTGCGACGATCATCGCTGTAATCCTTCGCGAATGCCGGGCTTTCCTGACCGCTCTGGCGCGAGCGCTCAGGCGGAGGCCGCCCGTTCCGCCTCCGCGATCCGCCGGCGAAAATCGGTCTCGCCATTGACGATATGCTCGAGAATGGCGTCCAGCGCCCAGAATTTCTCGCGCACGTCGAAATCGATAACGCGGCAATGGTCGGATGTAAAATTGCCGAGGCGCTGCTGGTAGATCTTGGCCAGCTTGGGATAGCCCAGCGGCTCGGCATTGGCGGCGAGCGCCAGAAAGACGGCCAGTTCGCGCACCAGAGGCGTCGGCTCGGCCCGGTTGCGATACATCCAGGCATAGAGATCGGGATGGAAATTGGTGAAGACGCCGGCAAAGCCGGTCGAACCGGCGCGCATGGCCTCGAAAGCGATCGCGGCATTGGCGTTGACGATGTTGAGCGGCGAACCGGCGACGATCCCGACCCGGCGGCGCACGGTTTCCAGGTCGCAGGAAACATCCTTGAGCGCCACGAATCGTCCGGTGTCGCGGCAGAATTTCAGTTCGTCGTCGCTCAGCAGGCGGCGATAGGGCGCCGGACATTCGTAGAGGCCGAGCGGCAGGTCGGCGGGCAGGCTCGCCAGCAGCGCCTCGATGGTGGCGCGGAAGGCCTCGCCGCCGGTATTTGACAGATCCAGCCGGTTGGTCACCAGCACCAGGCAGTCGATGCCGGTATCGGCCATCGCGGAAAGTTCCGCCTTCTGGTCCGCGATCTCGCCGGAGATGTGCCCCGAGGCCAGAACCGGCGCGCGCCCGGCGGTCATGCGGCACACCGCCCGCGCCAGCGCCACGCGCTCGCCCAAATCGAGAAACTGCATCTCGCTCGACTGGCAGACGGCGAACAAGGCGTCGCTGCCATTGGCCAGATACCACTCGACCAGGCGCTCGAGCGAAGCCTCGTCGATGCGGTTGTCGGGGGTGAACGGCGTCAACATCACGGGAACGATCCCGTCGATGGGCGTGGTCATGCGTCAGGCTCCCATTTTCGAATGATTGACGCTACCAAGTCGCCTTTCGTTCCGCAACACGAAATGATATTCCATATGGAATTAGATATCAGATTTCGGAGGATGCGATGTCGGTGAAGCGCTGGGAAGACGATGCCGTGGTCTGGAGCGGACCGTTCTACGGCGACCAGGCGCTGCGCTACGACGCGAGCGTCGCCACCGGCTATGCCAGCGGCCGCATCATCACCTGCGTCGATGTGGTGGATTGGGAGGGCAATGGCGGCCGCGACCTGCTGCTGTCGAGCTGGGACCCGTGCTATGATGGCAGGGTCTATCTGCGCCGCCAGATCGGGACCCGGGCAGACGGCACCCCGCTGCTGGGCCCCGAAACGCTGGTCGAGGGCGTGCGCGGCTATGTCACCGCGGTGCGCGACGGCGACCGGTTTCATCTGGTTTCCGCCTCCCGCATGCGCTCGCAGATCTATCTCTATCCCAATATCGGCGAGAAGGGCCGCCCGCAATTCGGCCCGCCGGTGATTCTGGAACTGGACGCCGACTGGCAGCGGACCAGCGAATATTTCCACATGGTGCGCTTCGCCGACCTGGACGGCGACGGCGCGCTGGAGCTTGTCGTGGGCACTGACAGCTGGGACGATTACTGGCCGAACGGGCTGGAATGGAACGATGAAGGCTATCGCGGCTATGACGCGGCCGGGCGCTGGCTTGGCGGGCCGCTGCGCGGCTATCTCTATGCCTTCAAGTGCTCCGGCCCGCTTTCCGCGCCCGTGCTCGGCAAGGGCCGGCTGGTGATG
>JAUIBM010000403.1 GCA_030428345.1 Alphaproteobacteria bacterium
TCACCATCGCCCAGACCGCCGAGAAGCGCGGCGTCTTCATCATTGGCAAGGACGTGAACGTGATGGACCGCGCACCGCAAGCCTGGCTCACCGGCGTTTCGTGGAACTGGGGTCCGATGATGAAGGGGCTGGTCGAGGAAATCCATGCCGGGACCTGGAAGCCCTCGCATGTGCGCTCCGATCTTGCAGGCGGGGCCGCCGTGCTCGATCCGTTCGGCAAGTCTGTGTCCGCCGAGACGCAGGCCAAGGTGCTTGCCCTCAAGGACGAGATCGTTTCGGGCAAGAAGGACATCTGGTCCGGCCCGATCATCTCCCAGGATGGCACGGAGATTGTAGCCGAAGGCAAGGCGCTTGGCATGGAAGCGGTCGAGACGATGGATTTCCTCGTCAAGGGCGTGACCGGCTCAACCAAATAGCGCCGCATCGGGTGAGGCAAGGCGGCGGGACGCGTGTCGTTCCGTCCGCCGCAAGGTGAAAGGCAAAACGCATGAACAAGCCAGCTACGCCCGCCCCGTCTCAGGGCGTGTTGATGGGGCAGGACGCCAGCCAGGGCTGGATCGTCTCGCCGGACCATGTCGACATGACCCGGCCGGCGCGGCCCTTGCGGCCCTTGAGACTGGAGGCCGAACCGCAATCGGTCACCATCGATGCGGCGAAGACCGCGCTGCTGATCGTCGACATGCAGAACGATTTCTGCACCGAGGGCGGATGGCTGCATTCGCGCGGCATCGACATTTCCCCCAACCGCAAGCCGATCGAACCGCTCGGGGCGATGATCGTGGCCTGCCGAAAGGCCGGCGTGCCGGTGGTCTGGGTGAACTGGGGCGTGCGCAAGGATCTGCTCAACATCGCGCCCTCGCTGCGACACGCCCACAATCCCTTCGGCCATGAAACCAATCTGGCGCAGCCCGTGCCGGGCACGCGCTCGGAGGTGATCGCAAGGGGCAGCTGGGGCGCCGAGGTTGTCGACGAAATTCACCCCGGGGATGGCGACTACCAGATCATCAAGCACCGGTTCAGCGCCTTCTGGGACTGCGAGACCGACGCGGTGCTGCGCAATCTTGGCGTCAAGACGCTGCTGATCGGCGGCGTCAACATGGATCAATGCGTGATGACGACGCTCGAGGATGCGAGTTTTCTCGGCTACGACACGATCCTCGTCGAGGACTGCACCGCAACCACTTCACCGCAGTTCTGCGTCGAGGCGGTCCTTTACAATGTCAAGCTGCTGTTCGGCTTCGTCACCCGCTCCGGCGACGTCCTGCCCGGACTGGGCGCGCTTGGGAGCGCCACGGCATGAGTTCGACCGACATGGGCGCGAGAGCCGAACAGCGGCTGGCGGAATTGGGCATCGAACTGCCGAACGTCCCGCGGCCGATCGCCAATTTCATTCCGTGGAAACGCCATGGCGCGATCATCTACCTTGCCGGACAGGTCTGTGAGTGGAACGGCGCGGTGACCTGCAGGGGAAAGGTTGGCGAGGCTGTCGATCTGGACACGGCTCGCGCGGCGGCGCGGATCTGCTGCCTAAACCTGATCGCGGCGCTGCGCGAGGCGCTCGACCAGGACCTGAACCGAGTCCGCTCGTGCCTGCGCCTTGGCGGCTTCGTCAATTGTGCTCCGGATTTCCTGCAGGTGCCCCAGGTCATCAATGGCGCATCGGATTTCCTGCATGAGCTCTTCGGGCCGAATGTCGGAGCGCATGCCCGCACGGCCGTCGGCGTCGCCCAGCTTCCGCAAGGCGCATCGGTCGAGGTCGACGCGATCTTCGCGGTGGATTGAACCATGCCAAAGCCATTGGTCGAATTCGACAATGTCTCCAAGCGTTTCGGCGATCTGGCCGCGGTCAGCAACGCCAGTCTCGACATCGTTCCGGGCGAGGTCCTGGCCGTGCTCGGCGAGAACGGTGCGGGCAAGTCGACGCTGATGAAGCTGCTCTACGGCATTCATGCGCCGGACGAGGGGCGGATTCTCGTCGACGGTGCGCCCAGCCGGATTGCCGGTCCGTCCGATGCGATGCGCAACGGCGTCGGCATGGTGTTCCAGCATTTCTCGCTGCTGCCGGCGCTTTCCGTGCGCGACAACCTGCTCCTCGCCTGGCCGAGGACGCCGTTCTGGACGGGAAAGGCGAACCGTTCGACTAGCAGCGTCCTCGACAATCTCCACCGCCTTGCACCATCCATCGATCCGGAAAAGACGGTTGGCGAACTCTCCATCGGCGAGCAGCAACTGGTCGAATTGTGCAAGGTCCTCAACATCGCGGCGCGGGTTGTGATCCTTGACGAACCGACTTCGGTGCTGACGCCGGAGGAGGCGCGCAGGCTGCACGGCTTCGTGCGCCAGATGGCGGCCGACGGCGTTGCGGTTGTTCTCATCACCCACAAGCTGGCGGATGTGGAAGCCTGCGCGGATCGCATCGCGATCATGCGGCGAGGCGAGATCGTCCGCGTGCTGCAGGCCGGACAGGCGCCGATGTCGCAGGTCGTGACATGGATGATGGGCAGCGAGATCGTTCACGATCTGCCGCGTCCGGCGGCGATCGCACGCCGCGTCGACCGGCTCGTCCTGCAATCGGTTCGCGCGCAGGGCGCGGGCATGAGTCTCAAGGGCATCGACCTGGCGGTCGCGGGGGGCGAGGTCGTGGGCGTCGCCGGGGTCGCGGGAAACGGCCAGACCCTCTTGGCCGAGACGGTCGCCGGCGTGCATCCCCTGGAGAGTGGCTTCATTCTTCTGGACGGGGAAAGCATCGCTCGCACAGATCCGCGCCAACCGGTGGCGACGCCTCTCGGATACATTCCTGAAAATCCGCGTGGGAACGCCGTCGTCGAGACAATGAGCCTTGCCGACAATCTGCGGCTGCGCGAACTGGCGGCGGGCTCGGGCGTCGGCGGGTTCGATCCGGGGCAGTATCTTCGCCGTTTCAACGTCAATCCGCCCGAGCCGGGCAGGGCGGCCGGCACCTTGTCTGGCGGAAATCTTCAGAAGCTCGTAGCCGCCCGCGAACTGGGCGCGCCGCGCGGGGCCTTGCTCGCCTGCTATCCGACCATGGGTCTCGACCTGGCGGCCATCGAGATGATCTACCGGGAAATGTTCGCCCAGGCCCGGGCAGGCGCGGCGGTGCTGTGGATTTCTGAAGACCTGGACGATCTTATCGCGGCGGCGCATCGCGTCGCCGTGCTGCGGGAGGGCGCGATCGTCTCGGTCCGCGAGAATGACGGCACGATCTCGCGCGAGGAAATCGGCGCTCTGATGACCGGCATGCGGCCGGCCCTGAGCGCTGCATGAACCCGCGCGCGCTTGTCGCACCGGCAGTGACCGTTCTCGCCTTCACGCTGGCCACGCTCTCCTTCTTTGCTGTGCTCGGCAAGCCGCCTTTCGCGATGATCGTGTCGCTGGTGCAATACGCGGCCGGCGATTTCTATTCGTTCTCGCAAACGCTGGCCAAGACGGCGCCCATCCTGCTGTGCGCGCTCGCGGCGGCCGTTCCCGGACGGCTCGGACTGATCTCGGTCGGCGCCGAGGGGCAATTGCATGCGGGCGCGATCACCGGAACTGCCGTGGTCCTGATCGCGCCCGGCTTGCCTGCCTTCGCGATGATCCCCGTCATGCTGCTCGCAGGAGCGGCGGGCGGTGCGGTCTACGGCTATATCCCGGGCTTGCTTCGTGCGCGCCTCGACATCAACGAGACAATCGTCACGCTGGTGCTCAATTATGTGACCGTGCTGCTGGTCAGCGCGCTGGTCTTCGGGCCGTGGCGCGATCCGGCAAGCCAGGGATGGCCGGCGACGATGAAGTTCCCGCCCGCGGCGGTGCTGCCCGCGCTTCACGGGACGCGCATTCACCTCGGGCT
>JAUIBM010000404.1 GCA_030428345.1 Alphaproteobacteria bacterium
CTTGGAAGATCTGCCCCCGCCGCCGTACCTGGCGTCGTGCGGAGAGCCCGGCACGCCCGGCGATCCCGGCGGTGATCTGCGCGAGCGAAACCGTCTGATGGCGCAGGTCATGGCCATGGCGAAAAAGGCAGCGCGATCCAGCATCCCGGTGATGATCGACGGCGAATCGGGCGTGGGCAAGGAATTGATCGCGCGCGCCATACAGGCCGCTTCCGACCGCAGCGCCAGGCCTTTCGTAACGGTCAATTGCGGCGCCCTGCCCGAGAACCTGGTCGAGAGCATCCTGTTCGGGCACGAAAAGGGTGCGTTCACCAGCGCCAGCGACAAGCATGTCGGCAAGTTCGAGGAAGCCAATGGCGGCACCCTGTTCCTCGACGAGGTCGGCGAATTGCCGCCGGAGATACAGGTCAAGCTGCTACGCGCCGTCCAGGAAGGCGAAATCGACCCTGTCGGCGCAAGGAAGCCGGTGAAGATCGACATCAGGCTGATTTCGGCGACCAACCGCAATTTGCAGGAGGAGGTGCGGCGCGGCCGTTTCCGCGAGGATTTGTACTACCGCCTGAACGTGCTGCCGATCACCGTCCCGCCGCTGCGCGAGCGCCGCGAGGACGTGCCGGGGCTGGTCGAGCATTTCGTCCGGCGTTTCGCCAGGGAGGAGAACCGCCGGGGATTGCGCGTCGGCGCCGAGGTCGGCCGGATGCTCGCCGGCCATGACTGGCCCGGCAATATCCGCCAGTTGGAGAACGCGGTCTTCCGCGCCGTGGTGCTGGCCGACGGCGAGGAACTGGACATCGATGCCTTTCCCCAGATCGCCGCTCAGATGGAGGGCTTCGCCCTTCCCGCGCCCGTGAGCAAGCAAGAGCAAGAGGCTGACACCGGGGAAAGCCTGCCTTCGCTCAACGCACCCTCGCTCGACTTCGCGGAGCAGCCTTTCCCGCAGGACGAGAAGGCTTCCGCCGCCGACGGCGCTGGCCAAACCCTTGCCGCCGGGCATCTCGCGCTCTTCGGAGAGGACGGCCATGTGCGCCAGCTGGACGATATCGAGGCGGAGGTCATCCGTTTCGCCATCGAGAATTACCGTGGGCGCATGACCGAGGTCGCCCGCAGGCTCGGCATCGGACGGTCGACCCTTTACCGCAAATTGCGCGATTACGATCTTGAAGGCGCCGACGCGGGAAGGTCCGGCTCCGATCGATAACGGCCGCGACAAGCTGCCGGGCGGCGGGTGCGCGTCACCGCGCCTTCCTCCTCTGCCATGATTTGACCCTGAAATTGGTTACAACGTCACGCAATCAACGCATTTTTGGTGTGTCATCCGCCAGTAGGGCTAGGCGGACATTCTTTTTTAACCATGATAGGCGTTGATGGCGTTCTGTTCGTTTGGGCGGATCCGGGAATAAATCAGGCGTGCGACATTTGGTTCCTCTTGTGAAAAATCACCGCAACCGGTGGCGCGCCAGCATGTGCGCCTTCCTTGTCGGCGCACTCACCGTCCTGGGGCTCTGCGCAGCGACAGCCGCACCGGCCAGCGCCGAGACCCGAACCCTGAAGATCTATTTCGTCCACACGGGCGAGAAATCCACGATTACCTTCAAGCGCAACGGCAGATATGTTCAATCCGGCCTCGACCAGGCCAATCGGGCCTTGCGCGATTTCCGCCGCAACGAGCCGACGAAAATGGATCCGCACCTGCTCGATCTGATCTGGGAAGTCTACCAGAAGTCAGGCTCCAAGGATTACATCCATGTGATCTCCGGCTATCGTTCGCCTGCCACCAACGGCATGCTGCGCAAGCGCGGACGCGGCGTCGCAAAAAACAGCCAGCACATGCTGGGCAAGGCAATGGACTTCTTCCTGCCCGATGTGCCCCTGTCCAAATTGCGCGAAATCGGCCTGAAGATGGGCATCGGCGGCGTTGGATTCTATCCCACGTCCGGATCGCCCTTTGTGCACATGGATACGGGCAGCGTCCGCCACTGGCCGCGGATGTCGCGGCGGGAACTGGTTCGAATTTTCCCCAACGGCAAGACGCTTCACATCCCGACCGACGGAAAGCCGCTGCCGCGATACGAGCAGGCCTTGGCGGAATACAAGGCCCGCGGCCGGACTTCCTCCGTCACTGTCGCATCGGCAGAACAGGTCAAGAAACCGAATTTCTTCCAGTTGCTGGCCGCGCGCACCAAGCAGGACCAGCAGGATGACGAGGGCGCGAACGACGATAGCCCGGCCAGCGCCGAGGTCATCGCGACCGCCGGATCCGCCCCCGCTACCGTGGAAGCTGAAGCACCGTCGCCTGAACCCGACCAGCCGCGGCTGCCCACCTCCGCGATCCCCGTACCGGTATTCGCGCATCGCCAACGCCCCAATGACAATGAAGACGCGATCGCCGTGGCGGCGCTCGGCAACGAGACTTCGCGGCAAGTGCCCGTGCCGGAATTTCCCGTGCGGGACGAAGCAAGGGTGAGCGCACGGCCGCCAGCCGAGACGGGCAAGAGCTTTACCGCAGCGGCGCTGAGCCCCGGCGAAATCGAGAATTTGCGCCGCGCCGCGGTGCCCGTGGAACGACCGCGGCGCCCGGCCCAGGCGAACAACATCGCCCTGCCCCAGGTTCGCACGGCTTCGTTGCGAGCGCCGCGCCCGGCTGCAGCCGTTCCGTCCGCCAGCGAGGAATTGGCGCTGTTTGCTTCCTCGAGACAGGCGGCGCCGGCGAACACCGCCGCTCTGGACGCCACGGAACGACTCGCATCCGCCCGTCCGGTGCCCGGTGCGGCGCCACGTCCGAGCCTGTCTCCCTTGTCCGACGCCGCGACGCTTCCGGTCTCCGGCCCGTTGCCCGTCGCCGCGCCTGAACGCGGGCTGTCGTCCCGCTCCCCCGCCCGGACGGCTCCTTCCGACGTGGCGCTGGGCGGATCGTCGACCGCCTCGCTCCCGCTGGCTTCGCGAGGGCCTTCCAGGCGCACGCTTGAGTTGGCGCTTGCCGCAACCAATGACGCCCCGAGCAGCGCTTCGCGCGCCATTCGCGAACTGATCGCCGCCAGCGGTGACGGGAGGTCGCAGGCGCAGATCCAGGCCTCGCTGAGCGGCGGGACCAGTGAATTGCCGTACAGCGCCATCCCGGTCCCGACCCGCAATCCGCGCAAGGCCCTGTTGGCGCAGTCCGGCCAGCCCAGAAAGAATACAGGCCGCGAGGAAATCGGGCGATTTGCGCTGGCGAGTGCGACGGCCATCGGGCGCCGGGCCGAGTTGCAGGCCCCGCAATATGCGCTAGCTCCCGCCGAGGAGCGCACATTGGCGCTGGCCTCCTTCGTGCGCACGCCGTCCGCCCGCGCGGTCGGCAGCCTGGACGCCAATGCGCCCGCTACGCTTCCGGGCGTGCGCTTCCTGACCAACTGAAAATTCGGGATATGACGCCGCGCCGTTCGACCGGCCCCGCGGGGCCGGTTGCTTCAGCGGACCGGAAGACGCCTGTTGCGCCTATTCTTCCGGCGAATCGATGATCATGCCGAGGGCGTGGAGGTAAAGCTCCAGGATCGCCTCCTGTTCCTGGCGCTCGGTACGATCCTGCTTGCGCATCCGGATCACCTGGCGAAGCACCTTGGTGTCGAAACCATTGGCCTTGGCTTCCGCGAAGATGTCGCGAATGTCGTCCGCCAGAGCCTTCTTTTCCTCTTCCAGCCGCTCGACCCGCTCAACGATCGACTTGAGCTGATCGCGTGCGAATGATGTTGTGGCTTCTGCAATATCGGCCATGGGGTGCGTTTCCTGTGCTGCTGTTGGTTATCGATGTCCGGGATTGGCCTTGGCGAAGGCGGCCTTGCTCTCGGGGCTGGCCTCCTTCTGGTAGCG
>JAUIBM010000405.1 GCA_030428345.1 Alphaproteobacteria bacterium
CGCTTTATGTCGCAAAGCAGACGAAAAAGGGCTCGATCGAGATTTTCTCCGCCGAGATGGAACGGGCGCTGAATGAGCGCCGCCAGTTTGCCGAAGACTTGCAAAGGGCTCTCAAGGCGAAGGAGTTTTCGCTTGATTTCCAACCCATTGTCGACATCGCGACTTCGCGCATCGTTTCGTTCGAGGCGCTGATCCGCTGGCATCATCCGACGAAGGGGATCGTGCCTCCGGACATGTTTATCGGAATTGCCGAAACGGTCGGGGTGATATCGCAGATCGGCAAATGGGTTCTGGAAACGGCAACGCGGGAAGCCGCGACCTGGCCGGCCGACATCGGCGTCGCCGTCAACGTTTCTCCGTCGCAGCTCGGCGAGGACGGCCTGGACGAGATGGTCGTCAAGGCGCTGCGGCAAAGCGGGCTGGGCGCGCATCGGCTCGAACTCGAACTGACCGAGGCTGTGTTCATCCGTCACGGGCCGCGGGCGGAAACCTTCATCGCGAAGATGAACGCGATGGGAGTGGGTGTTGCCCTCGACGATTTCGGCACGGGCTACAGTTCCCTCGGATACCTGACGCGCTTTCCGGTGCAGAAACTGAAGATCGACCGCTCCTTCGTTTCGGGCAGCAAGGCGCTCAAGGAACGCAATGCGGTGATTTCCGCAATCGTCAGCATGGCCCGCGCTCTTTCCATGAAGACTACTGCGGAGGGAATCGAGAATGAGGCGGAACTGGCCTGGGTGCGCGGATTGGGATGCAACCAGGCCCAGGGCTATTTTTTCTCGAAACCTCTCAAACAATGGGAGGTGGCCGCGTATATCGCGGCGCATCAACCGCATGTCAGGACAGGGGTCGCCAAGGCGGATGCGTGAGCCGACCTCGCGCAGCGATTCCGGCCGGTCCGCCCTATCCGGCTGTCAGTCGAATGTTTCTTGCAGCTTGCAGGGCGGCGCGTGATTTCTTTTCCGCTCCTTTAGCGGCGCCACAGCGCGTTTTGCTCATGCTTCATGATGGTCGTCCGCAGATTTGAAAATTCCGTGTCGATGAAACGTCGGAAACGCTTGACGGACGGGCGCGCGTTCTGGAGCGGGCTCCACATCTGACCGAGGCTGCGCTGCGGGTGATTGATGCGGATCGGCAGCGCGGCAAGCGCTTGCTGGCGGCGCAGCATGAAGACCACCGAATAGGGCAGGACGGTCAAGGCGTCGGAGCGGGCCAGGATGTTGGTGATCGAGGCCAGCGAGCCTCCTGAGAAACTCACCTTGAAATCCGTCATGCCGATGCCGGCCAGGACGCTGCGCAGGTCCTGGTACAAGGGACTGTCGACTGGCGGGGCGATCCACGGGTAGTTGGCGATCTCGGACAGGCGCAGAGAGGGTTTTCCCGCCAGCGGATGCGTCGGCGAACAGGCGATCACGTTGCGGCCGTCGAGCAGGGCCGAAAACTTGAGGTTTTCGGGGAGCGCGTTGGGGTCCATCGGGCAGATCGCCACGTCCAGCGCTTTGCTCTCGAGCTGGCGGGAGAGATCGGCGGCATAGGCATAGGATTGCTCGATGCGGATATCGGGAAAGGCGCGCTGGAACTCCGCGATCATGTTCGAGATGACGCCATCCATGAAGAATGGCGTGCCTCCCACGCGCACCACGCCGGATTTTCCGTCGATGTAGCGCCGCACGAGCGAGGATGCGGTCTGGTTGGCGGCGAGCACCTTGCGGCCTTCCACCGCCAGCGCCAGGCAAAGATCGGTCGGCTGAAGCGGCCGCCGGTTCTTCTCGAACAGGCGCGCGCCTATCCGCGCCTCCAGCATCGCGACGGTGCGCGAAACGCTTGGCTGGGACTTGCCCAACGCCTCGGCCCCCTCCGTCAAGCCGCCCTGGTCGACGATCGCCGAGATGATCTCAAGATGCCGGGAGTCAATTTTCATAACGTAAAGGCATATAAGCTCGCAGCAATTGGATCAAGATATCCGACCTGACGTGGTACAAGGGGTCTTGGGCTGGCGTGCCAATATATCTGGTTGCCAGGTTCGGGGAGGATGAATGTCGTTTTTCCAGGCCAGTTTTGAAGCCCGCAGCGCTGCGGTCCGTGTGCGGTTCGGTGCCGGGATCCGGCATTTTCTGACCGACGAGATCGGCAGGCTTGGCTGCTGTCGCGCACTGGTCCTGTCGACGCCGCCCCAGTCCGACAGCGCCATGGAAACGGCGGCTGCCTTGGGGAAACTGGCTGCGGGCGTCTTTACGGGGGCGACGATGCACACGCCTGTCGCCGTGACCGAAAAGGCCGTGGCGCACGCCCTTTCGGTGGAGGCGGATTGCCTGGTGTCGCTTGGCGGCGGGTCGACCACCGGTCTGGGCAAGGCCATCGCCTATCGCACCGATCTTCCTCAGATCGTCATTCCAACGACCTATGCCGGCAGCGAGGCGACCGCGATCCTGGGTCAGACCGAAAACGGGGTGAAGACCACCCTGACCGACCCAAGGGTCCAGCCGGAAGTGATCCTCTACGACGCCGAACTCGTCAGGACACTGCCGGTGGCGATGACCGTGACGAGCGCGCTCAACGCCATGGCGCATGCGGCTGAGGCGCTCTACGCCGAGAACCGCAATCCGATGTCGACCATGCTCGCCGTGGAGGGTCTCAAGGCCTTTGCCGCGGCGCTGCCCAGGGTGGTCGACAATCCGGCCGATCTGGAGGCTCGCGGCGAAACCCTGTACGGCGCCTGGCTCTGCGGAACCGTGCTCGGGCAGGTCGGCATGGCGCTGCATCACAAGCTTTGCCACACGCTTGGAGGCTCGTTCGATCTGCCGCATGCCGAGACACATGCGATCATCCTGCCGCATGCGCTGGCCTATAATGAGTGCGCCGTGCCCGCGCTGCTCCGCCCCGTTCGCGACATCTTCGGCGGTGAGAGTGCAGGACAGGCGCTGCATGACTTCGCCAGGGAAATGGGCGCGCCGCTGGCGCTGAAAGATCTCGGCATGCGCGAAGAGGATGTCGCCGCCGCGGCGAAGCTTGCCGTCGCCAAGCCTTACTGGAATCCGGCGGAGGTGACCCGCGAAAAGCTGGAGGCCTTGCTCAAGGCGGCGTGGGCCGGAGACCCGCCCGCCAGCCGGGATAAAGTCTAGAACACCGTCAATCACTGGGAGGAAGCCATGATTACACGCCGTACATTGCTTAAGACGACCGCCGCGTCCGGACTCTCGCTCGCCGCCGGAGGCCTGGCCATGCCCGCCATTGCCCAGGGCGCGAAGATCAAGCTCGGCTATGTCAGTCCACAATCCGGGCCGCTCGCCGCCTTCGCCGAGGCCGACAACTTCATCCTCGCCAATTTCAACGCGTCCGACGCTGCGAAGAATTTCCAGGTGATCGTCAAGGACAGCCAGTCCAATCCCAACCGCGCCGCCGAAGTCGCGAAGGAACTCATCGTCGATGACGAGGTCGACATGATCCTCGTCGCCTCGACGCCGGAGACCACCAATCCGGTTGCGACAACCGCCGAGGCCGAGGGCATTCCGGTGATCTCGACGGTCGCGCCGTGGCAACCCTGGTTCATCGGCCAGCAGGGCAATCCGGGCGATCCGGGCTCCTGGCAGCCATTCGATTACGCCTATCACTTCTTCTGGGGTCTGGAGGATGTCATCTCGGTGTTCACCGCGATGTGGGGGCAGCTTCAGACCAACAAGCAGGTCGGCGGCCTGTTCCCCAATGACGGGGACGGCAATGCCTGGGGCGATCCCAAGGTGGGCTTCCCTCCGGTTCTGGAAAAGCTGGGCTATGGACTCGTCGATCCGGGCCGCTACCAGAATCTCACCGATGATGTCTCGGCGCAG
>JAUIBM010000406.1 GCA_030428345.1 Alphaproteobacteria bacterium
TCGGATTTGCGCGGCCCGGAATCCTTTTCCGCGAATTCCTCCACCTGGCGCAATACCGGAAGAGGCTTTTCGGTCGGCTGTTCCGGTTTCTCCGGTTCCGGCTGCTTTGCTTCCGCCTGCTTCTCCGCTGCTTCCTTCGCCGCCTCGGCCGCAGCCTTCTCCGCCGCTTCCGTCTTCGCTGCTTCCTCGGCCGCTGCCTGCTTTGCCGCGGCTTCTTTCGCTGCCGCTTCCTTCGCTGCCGCTGCCGCGGCTTCAGCCTTCTTCGCTTCTTCCCTCGCCTGTTCGTCGGCGGTTTTCGACCCCGCAGGCGGGGGCTGGGTTGGTGTTTTCTCTTCCTGCTTTTGGGCCTCTTCAGGTTTTTCGGGCTGTTCCGGCTTTTCGGGCTGCTGCGCCTTTGGTTGCTCTTCCTGCTTCTGCGGGTCTTCCTGCGCGGGCTGCGGTTTTTCGTCCGGCTGGGCCAGTTCGACAGTGACGTCGGGCTCCTGCTGCGGCTCGGGCAGGGGAAGCGGGAAGCCAAAGATCAGGAGCGCGGCCACGGCAAGATGGAACCCGACGGAGGCGATTATCCCCCATCCATGGTCCTGCATCGGCCGTTGAGACATTGGCTGCATTACGAAATCGCCGTACGGAAAATCGAGCTGACAAATTCAATGCCCTGCCAGAACCCAGAAATCCGGCGGTCTTGCGGCCATGTCGATCCTGTCGGCCCGTTTCCGGCCCGGCGAGCGGAAGCGGCGATCCGCCGGACGCCTCAGAGCACGCGGTCGAACACCGCCCGCAGCCGCCCCAGCGCGCCGTCGATGTCCGCCAGCTTGTCCAGCCCGAACAGGCCAAGGCGGAAGGTCCGGAACTCGGAGCCCTCGCCGACCTGCAGGGGAACGCCGGCGGCGATCTGCATGCCCTCGGCAAGGAACTTGCTGCCGTTCTGGATATCCGGGTCGTCCGTGTAGGAAACCACCACGCCGGGCGCGCCGAAGCCTTCCGCCGCGACCGAAACCACGCCCTTTTCGGCGAGCATCCGGCGCACGGCCGTCCCGAGGCGCCATTGCGCCGCCTTCGCCTCCTCGAAACCGAAGGCCTTGGTATCGAGCATCGCGTCGCGCAATCCGACCAGCGAGTCGGTCGGCATGGTGGCGTGATAGGCGTGGCCGCCATTCTCATAGGCGGCCATGATCGCCCGCCATTTCTTCAGGTCCATGGCGAAGGAGTTCGAAGTCGTCTGCTCCAGCCGCTCGGCGGCGCGCGCCGAAAGCATCACCATGCCGGCGCAGGGCGAGGCGGACCATCCCTTCTGCGGGGCGGAGATCAGCACGTCGACGCCGGTCTGCGCCATGTCGATCCAGACGCAGCCCGATGCGATGCAGTCGAGGACCATCAGCGCCCCGACCTCATGCGCGGCGTCCGCCATCGCCGTCACATAGGCGTCGGGCAGGATCAACCCGGAAGAGGTCTCGACATGGGGGGCGAAGACGACATCGGGCTTCGCCTCGCGGATATGGCGCACGACATCCTCGATCGGCGGCGGCGCATAGGGCGCGGGCAGGACGTTTGCCGCCGGCCGGGCCATCACCACGGTGGTCTCTTCGGCAAAGCCGCCGAAATCGAAGATCTGGGTCCAACGATAGGAGAACCAGCCATTGCGCACGATCAGCGCGTGGCCGCCCGCGGCGAACTGGCGGGCGACCGCCTCCATCGCAAAGGTTCCGCCGCCCGGAACGAGCGCCACGGCCTGCGCGCCATAGACCTCGCGCAGGATCGAGGAGATGTCGCGCATGACGCCCTGGAACTTCGCCGACATGTGGTTGAGCGAGCGATCGGTGAAGACGACCGAGAATTCGCTCAGGCCGTCAGGATCGACGCTCGGGATCAAGGCGGGCATGGCTGGGGCTCCTGTGATGATTTTGCGCGAAACTAGCGGCAGACCGGCTTCATCGCCAGCAAAAATGCGCCGAACCATAACGAGTTGCGATTTGGGAATTTTGCGTCAATAAACGCCGCTGAATGCGGGGAGGATCGTGCGATGGACGAAGCGAAAGTGTTGATTGCGGGCGGGGGCATTGGCGGACTCGCCCTTGCGTTGACCCTTAACGAGATCGGCGTGCCATGCACCGTGCTTGAATCGGTGAACGAATTGAAGCCGCTGGGCGTGGGCATCAACATCCAGCCAAACGCCGTGCGTGAGCTCCAGGACATGGGCATCGGGGCGCAGGATCTCGACCGGACCGGCCTGCCGGCAAGGGAATGGGCGCTGGTCGGCCTCAACGGCAAGGATATCTACAGCGAGCCGCGCGGCCTGCTGGCAGGCTACAACTGGCCGCAATACGCCGTGCATCGCGGCCGCTTCCACCTGATGCTGCTGGAAAAGGTGCGCCAGCGCCTGGGCGAGGGCGCGGTGCGGACCGGATGCCGGGTGCGGGGCTATGAGAACACCGCCGATGGCGTGATCGCGGAGGTGGTGCACGCCGACGGCTCGACAACGCGCGAGGCCGGAAGGCTGCTGATCGGCGCGGACGGGCTGCATTCGGCGGTGCGCGCGCAGATGCATCCCACGCAGCCGCCGATCCACTGGGGCGGGGCCGTGATGTGGCGGGGCACCAGCCGCGGCAAGCCGATCCGCACAGGATCGTCCTTCATCGGCCTCGGCACCCATCGCCACCGTGTGGTGATCTATCCGATCTCGCATCCCGACCCGCAGACCGGCGAGGCCGATATCAACTGGATCGCTGAAGTCACCTTCGACGAGCCGGGCGCCTGGAAGGAGGCGGGCTGGTTCAAGCCGGTGCCGATCACCGATTTCATCCACCATTTCGAGGACTGGAAATGGGACTGGCTCGACGTGCCGTCCCTGATCCGCGGCACGGAAACCGCCTTCGTCAACCCGATGATCGACCGCGATCCGGTGCCGACATGGGTGGACGGCAATGTGGCGCTGATGGGCGATGCGGCGCACGCCATGTATCCGACCGGCTCCAACGGCGCGAGCCAGGCGATCATCGACGCCCGCATGCTGGGCGCGGCGATGCTGGAGCATGGCGTCACCGCGGGGGCGCTGAAGCATTATGACGATCTGCTGTGCGGGCCGGTCTCGCAGCTCATCCTGCGCAATCGCGGGGCGGGACCCTTCGGCCTGCTGAACATGGTGGACGAGCGTTGCGGCGGACATTTCGAGTCTATCGACGATGTCATCCCGGCGGACGAACGCGCCCAGTTCATGGCCGGCTACAAGGCGGCGGCGGGCTTTGCAGTGGAGAAGCTGAACAGCGCCCCGGCGACGATCGCGCCGGGCTCGAGGGTGCTTGAAGCGGCGGAGTGAGCGGCGCCGGACGCGGCGCGGACGGCTATTTGACTTTCGGGCAGGCCCGCGCGGCAATTCGGGAATCGCAGACGCGGACCTGGCTCATGAACTTCGACCAGGTGACGATCTGGTCGTTGGTCGGGTCTGACTTGAAGGCCTTCTGCACGGAGTAGAAGGCGTCATTGCCCCGGACGACCTTGACGAAGGCGTATTCGCCCTGTCCGGTTGCCGGGTTCTTCTCGCAGGCAAGCATCCAGAACGAAAACTCATAGCCGTTCTCCACCCCCGCCTTTACCGGCTGGTAGTTGGAGCCGGGACAGCTTGTCGCCCATCGGCTGACCATATCGCGTTCGAAATCGTCCGGCTTCAAATCTGCGCGCCGATAGAAGACCTGCGTGGTGATCAGGTCGGTCCAGTTTTCGACCGTCTGTCCTTTCGGGATCATCTCCATGATCAGCATCTTGTGCGTCTTGTTCTGGAAACCGACAACATAGCCGTCCGGCAGGCTCATCAGGATGTTTTCATCCCT
>JAUIBM010000407.1 GCA_030428345.1 Alphaproteobacteria bacterium
AAGGATGTGAAGATACAGGTCGAATTCAATCCCGACCGCATCTCGGAGTACCGGCTGATCGGCTATGAGACCCGGGCGCTCAAGCGCGAGGATTTCAACAATGATCGCGTCGATGCCGGGGATATCGGTTCCGGGCATTCGGTGACCGCGATCTATGAGGTGACGCCGAAGGACAGTCCGGCTCAATCGGTCGACGCGCTGCGCTATGCAAAGCCCGCCGCTGACGCCAAGCCCGCAGCTACGGGCGAGGGGGAACTGGCCTTCGTCAAGATCCGCTACAAGCAGCCTGACGCCGATGTCAGCCAATTGATCGAGCAGCCGGTGAGTGAAGCCAATGCGGTGCAATCGGTCGACGCCGCGCCGCAGGATGTGCGCTTCTCGGTCGCCGTGGCGGCTTTCGGCCAGAAACTGCGGGACGCCGATGCAACGGCTGGCTTCGGCTATGACAGGATCGCGTCATTGGCCAGCGCGGCACGCGGCGAGGACCCGTTCGGCTATCGCTCCGAATTCCTTACCCTGGTCCGGCTGGCCTCCAGCCTCGACAAGGGCGGAAAATAGGCCGGACGCGAATGGAACCGGCGGGAGGTTCGGCGTTCAGCCGCGCCTCCTGCCCTTGCGCTCGCGGCGGGGCTGGTCGTCATTGGCGGCGGAGGTCTTGTTCACCATGGGGCCGGTCGCCTCGATGATGGCTTCCATGTCGGGCCTGGGGCCCTTTTCATGGGTGTCGATCGCCAGGCGCATGGCCGCGAGGTGCTCGCACGCCGTCCCGCAGCAGCCGCCGATGATACGCGCGCCGGAATCCATCGCCATGCATGCGTAATTGCTCATCACCTCCGGCGTGCCGGTATAGATGACGCTGTCTCCCTTGACGACCGGCACGCCGCAATTGGCCTTGGCGACGACGATCGCATTGGGATCGGCGGCGGTGATGTCGAGGATGGCGGAAAGCAGGTCGGACGCGCCGACGCCGCAATTGGCGCCGACGGCGATCGGCGCCTGGGACAGATCGGCGGTGACGGTGTGCAGGGCTGAGGGGGCAAGACCCATCATCGTCTTGCCGGCTGTGTCGAAGGAGGCGGTGAAGACATAGGGCATGCCGGTGGCGATGGCGGCCTCTGCGGCCGCGTGAATCTCTTCCGGCGAGGACATGGTCTCGATCCACAGCACGTCGGCGCCGCCTTCCTTCAGGCCGGCCATCTGCTCGGAGAAGGAGGCGACCGCCTCGTCATAGGTCATCGCGCCGAGCGGAACGAACAATTCGCCCGTCGGTCCGACGGAGCCGGCGACGATGACCGTGCGCCCCGAAGCGTCGGCGATCTCGCGGGCGATTTCGGCGGCGCGCCGGTTCAATTCGTGCACCCGGTCCTGGGCGTTGTGCAATTTCATGCGGTGGCGCGTGCCGCCGAAGGAATTGGTGAGGATGATGTCGGAGCCGGCCTCGACAAATCCGCGGTGCAAGGCGCGAATCTTGTCCGGATCGCTCTCGTTCCACAGTTCGGGCGCTTCGCCTGAGGTCAGCCCCATCTCGAACAAATTCGTGCCGGTCGCGCCATCGGCGAGCAGCACGCCCTTTTCCGCCAGCAGGCGGCTCAATGCATTTTCGGTCTGGTCCATGGTCCGGCACTCCGCGCAGGCGGCACGTTCAACACGGGCTGCGCATCACGATATAAAGATTTCTTTATGCCGATATCATGTAGCGCATGGCCGATGCGTGGTCAATGCGGGCGGGTGGGCGGACCCCGCGCGGCGGGAATCAAAAAAAGATCATGAAAAAGCGCCCGTTAATACCTGCGTAACGCTCTCCTAACCGCGTGTTTACGATCTGGCGCTAGAAGTTGCTCGTGGCCGCGAAAACCGGCGACATCCCCGGATCAGGTAATGCGTACCGGGGATAGAATGCCCCCAGGGTCGGGGGATTAGCGTCTCGAAAACCGGTTTCCTCTTGGCGTCGAGCCAAGCGGAAGCCGGTTTTTCACGTTTTCGGCCTGTGAAAGACAGCGTGAACGCGAAAAATTGAGTTGTTTTGAGGTTCCTGCTCGACTATCGACGCACCGCCGTTGAGAACGGCGTCGAGCAAGGTGCACATTCATGCATGAAACTGCCAGATCCATATTGAGTCGCACGGGCGCAACCGGCAGCGACGCGATTGCGATTGCGAACCTGGATCTACGGCTGGCGAAGGCCGTCGTCCTGTATCGGACAGCCATCATAGACGGGCGCGCAAGCGAACGGGAACTGGTGTGCTTTCGCCAGATGCTGGAGGATCGTGTCGGCGTCGCGCCCGACGAACTGGACCTGTACGAGCAGATGGCGATCGAGGCCGGATTGTGCAGCGACGGCTATCTGTCCTATCTGCGGATGCTCAAATCGATGGATCTGGAATCACGGCAGGAAGTGGTTCGCATGATGTGCGAGATCGCCGTGCAGGATTGCGTACTGCACGAAGCCGAAATCGGCCTCTTGGAGCAGGCGGCGGCGCTTCTGTGCGTGAGGCTGGGGGAAGATTGTGACGGGGCGTTCCTGACCAGGCCCGGCTGCTGCTGAACGCTGTCCCTTTGTGTCGATCAGGCGGGAGGCTGCGCCATTCGCCGTTTCAGGGACGTTTCCAGGTCCGGAGCGGCCGCGATCAGTTCGCGGGCATAGTCGGAGGCCGGGCTTTCGAACAGGGCTGCGGCGGCGCCGCGCTCGACTATCCTGCCCGAGCGCATCACCAGAACTTCGTCGCACAGTGCGCGCACCACGCTCAAATCGTGGCTGATGAACAGATAGGCGATGCCGAGCCTGTCGCGCAGATCGGCGAACAGATCGAGGATCTGCGCCCGGATCGACACGTCGAGCGCGGAGACCGGCTCGTCGGCGATGATCAGCTTCGGCTCGATGACCAGGGCCCTGGCTATGGCGATGCGCTGACGCTGGCCGCCTGAGAACTCATGCGGGAATTTCTGCATGTCGTCGGGCGACAATCCAACCGATTCCAGCGCGTTGGCGACACGCTCGCGCTTTTCGGAGCGCGGCAGTTCGGGACGCAGGTGCAGCGGTTCTGCCACCAGCCGCTCGACCCGGTGGCGGGGATCGAACGAGCCATAGGGGTCCTGGAAGACGATCTGCAATTCGCGCCGCGCCTGCAGCAGGGCGGCCGGGTCGCCGCCCGCAATGTTCAGGCCGTCGAAGACCAGGCTGCCGGAGGCCGGCCGGTGCAGGCCGAGTATGGCGCGGGCGAGCGTGGACTTGCCGCAGCCGGACTCGCCCACCAGCGCCAGCGATTGGCGTGGATAGAGATCGAAGTCGACCCCGTCCACGGCAATGGTGCGGCCGGGCGCGGCGAACAGCGATTCGCGCGGACGCGGATAGTCGCAAACCAGATCGCGGGCGCTGAGCAGCGGCGCCGTGCCGCTGAGCCCGGCATCCCGCGACAAGACCGGAGGGTTGATCCGGGCGGGAATGTGCGAGGAAGCCTCGGCCAGTCGGCCGGTATAGGGGTGACGCCGGTTCGAGAGGACCTCGACCGCGTCGCCGGCCTCCATGATCTCGCCCGAGCGCAGGATGACGACATCATCCGCCATGTCGGCGACAACGCCGAGGTCATGGCTGATGAGCAGCAGCGCCATTTGCGTTTCCGCGGCCAGATCGCGCAGCAGATCCAGGATCTGGGCCTGGATGGTGACGTCGAGCGCGGTGGTCGGCTCGTCCGCGATCAGCAGTTTCGGCTTCATGGCGCAGGCGATCGCGATGCCGACGCGCTGGCGCTGGCCGCCGGACAATTCGTGCGGATAGCGATTGAGCGAGAAACGTGATTGCGGCAGTCCGACGCGCTCAAG
>JAUIBM010000408.1 GCA_030428345.1 Alphaproteobacteria bacterium
TGGACATGACGAAAATCCGGTCGCACAGCGCCCGGATCTCGTCCAGATCCTCCGAGATCAGCAGCACCGCCGCGCCGCGATCGCGCGCCTCGACCAGCCTTTGATGCACATAGGAGACCGCGCCGATGTCGAGGCCGCGGGTCGGCTGGTTGGCGAGAATGATGCCAGGCGCGCCATCCAGCGCCCGGCCCAGGATCAGCTTCTGCATGTTGCCGCCCGAAAGCAGGCGCGCGCGAAGCTCCGTGGAAGGCGTCTTGACCTCGTAATTGCGGATGATGGCGCTGGCGAATTCGCGCGCCGCCTTCATGTTCAGCACGCCGAACCGGCTGAACCGGCGCGAGCGATAGGTTTCCGAGATGACGTTTTCGGCGATGCTCATGTCGTCGATCATGCCGATGGCGTGGCGGTCCTCGGGAATGCGGCCGATTCGGCGTTGCAGCGCGATCTTCGGCGACCACTCGCGCACCGCCTCGCCGGCGATGACGATCTCTCCCGATTGCGGGACATCCCGCCCCTCGATCAGCGCCGAAAGCGTCGCCTGGCCATTGCCGGATACGCCGGCAATGCCGGTGATCTCGCCGGCGCGCAGGGAGAGGTCGATCCGCCTGAGCGCCGGGCGGCCGGGAGCCGGCGCGGTGGAGACGTCGCGAAGCTCGAGCAGCGTCTCGCCGGGCGCACCGGGGGCGATCGCCAGTGGGGCGACCTCCTCGCCGACCATGAGCGCGGCCAGTTCCTGCCGGCTTGTCTGCGCGGTCGCGCGCGCGCCGACCAGCTTTCCGGCGCGCAGAACCAGCGCGCGGTCGCTGACCGCCATCACCTCTCCCAGCTTGTGCGAGATGAAGATGATCGACAGCCCCTTGGCGACAAGCATCCTGAGCGTGCGGAACAGCGCCTCGGTCTCGTCCGGGGTCAGGACAGCGGTCGGCTCGTCGAGGATCAGCACGCGCACGTCGCGGTACAAGGCCTTGAGGATTTCGACGCGCTGGCGCTCGCCGACCGACAACTCGGAAATCACCGCGTCCGGATCGACCTGCAGTCCGAAATCGGAGGAAAGCCTGGCGATCTTGGCGCGCGCCGATCTGCGGTCCTGGTAGGGCGAGAACAGGCTGCCCGTGCCCAGTGTGATGTTCTCCATCACGCTCATCTGGTCGGCCAGCGTGAAATGCTGGTGCACCATGCCGACGCCGGTCTCGATCGCGGCGGCCGGATCGCCCGGCGGCAGCGGCTTGCCGAACGCCTCGATGCTGCCTGAATCGGCCACGTAGTGGCCGAACAGGATGTTCATCAGCGTCGTCTTGCCGGCCCCGTTCTCGCCCAGCAGAGCGACGATCTCGCCCTTGGCGAGTTCGAACGAGATGCCGTCATTGGCGAGGAGATCGCCGAACGCGATGGTGATGCCGCTGAGGCGCAGGACGATCTGCGCCCCAGACTCGCCCGGCTGTTCCATCAGCTGGATTTCGGCTGGGAATCGTCGATCTCGACCGTGTATTCGCCCGCCTTGATGGCGGCTTCCTTGGCCGCGACCAGCTTCATCGCCGCTTCCGGCACCTTGCCTTCGAAGGTGCCGAGCGGGGCCAGCGAGCAGCCGCCTTCCTTCATGAAGGAATAGATGCCGTAATCCTCGGCCTTGAACGCGCCGGCCTTGACCTTGGCGATCGCCGCATCCAGCGTCGGCTCGAAATGCCACAGCGCCGAGGCGACGACCGTTTCGGGGTAGTCGGCCTGGGTGTCGATGACATTGCCGATGGCCAGCACGCCCTTCTCCTTGGCGGCGTCAGAGACGCCGAAACGCTCGGCGTAGAGGATGTCGGCGCCGCCGTCGATCTGCGCGAAGGCGGTCTCCTTGGCCTTGGGCGGATCGAACCAGGAACCGATGAAGGCGACCTGGAACGTGGTCTGCGGCGCGGTCTCCTTCACGCCGGCCATGAAGGCGTTCATCAGGCGGTTGACCTCGGGGATGGGGAAGCCGCCGACCATGCCGATCTTGCCGGACTTGGTCATCGCGCCGGCGATGATGCCGGAAAGATAGGAGGCGTCCTGGATGTAGTTGTCGAAGACGGAGAAGTTCGGCGCATCGTCCTTGGGCTTGAAGCTCGACCCCAGCAGGAAGGCGGTGTCGGGATAGTCGGCGGCGACGGCGCGCGCGGCCTGCTCAACGGCGAAGGCCTCGCCGACGATCAGCTTGTTGCCGGCCTCGGCATATTCGCGCATGACGCGCTCGTAATCGGTGTTGGAGACGTTTTCGCTGGCCACATATTCGATGTCGCCGCGGTCCTTGGCGGCGTTCGCGGCCTTGTGGATGCGGCTCACCCATTGCTGCTCGAACGGCACGGTATAGATCGCCGCCACCTTGAGCGACGACTGCGCCAGGGCCCGGCCGACAATGCCCGGCATCGCCAGCGCGGCGGAGGCCAGCGCCGTGGTCTGCAGCACCCTGCGTCTTGAAATCCCCCTGGCCGGGACGGACTTGTGGTCATGCGGCATGTTCGATTCCCCTCTTGCTGGATTGATTGTTTCGATCCAAATTTTGACCAGATGGTAAAATGTAAATCAGCCGCTGACAATCGGCGTTTTGCAGCGCAGCAGCGTCGAGACCGGTTTTTTTGGCGGATTCGCGCGGCCCGCCCGGCATCCGGTTCAGTAGCGCGACAGCACCACCCCCGCGCCGACCAGCAGGACGGCGGCGACGCGCTGCCAGCTGATCGCATGCACGCCAAGACCGAACAGGCCGGCGGCGTCGATCGCCAGCGCCGCCGCCAACTGCCCGGCGATCAGCGCGGCGATCAGGCTCAGCGCGC
This sequence comes from Alphaproteobacteria bacterium, assembly GCA_030428345.1. Taxonomy (GTDB): domain Bacteria; phylum Pseudomonadota; class Alphaproteobacteria; order Rhizobiales; family Rhizobiaceae; genus BOKV01. The sequence continues at coordinate 2,799 of JAUIBM010000408.1, forward strand.
CCGACTGCGTGACATTGGTGAGCACGACCCAGACATAGAAGGCGCCGAAGACGCCGCCCAGCCACATCCATGCCGGGATGGCGCGCAACACCTCGGCGGAGGGCACGCCGCCGCCCGCGACCGAGATGACGGCGAGAACGCAGAAGCCGAGGAAGAAGGAAACGCCGGCGGCGAAGACGCCGCTGCCGCTCGCCTGGCCGAGGGCGGAATTGATCGGCGTCTGGATCGAGAGCGCGACCCCGCCCAGAAACACCATGAAGATCGCGTACCATTCCCTGGCCATGCCGCCGCCCTGCCCTGCCGGATTTGTCGAAGCAGACTATCCGCGGGCGATTCGAGCCCGATGGCAAGCGACGACGGAAAGAAGACGACTTTGCCGCAGGCGAGGCTCACCTGTCGCGCAGGGGCAGCAGGTCTTCGGCGCGCCAGGCGATCCTCACCTCGCCGGAGCGTGGCGCGGGAAGGGCGGCGTCGGTCATCGCGATCAACTGGACGCCGCCGGCGCGCAGCACCGAGCGGATCTGGCTGCCGAGATAGTTGCGGGTTTCCAGCACGCCGGGGATCGAAACCAGGTCGCCCGAATGCGGATCCGGAGCCTCGCCATCTGGCACGAAGCCGATCGCCTCCTTGCGCAGCATGAAATGCCGCCTGCCGGGCGCAAGTCCTTCATGTGCGGCGAGCGGGACCTGCGTCCCGTCCGGAAAGGCGGCGAGCCAGGCCTCGCCCGAGCGCGTCACGTCGAGTTCGAGAATGTTCGCCCCGCCGATGAAATCGGCCGCAAACACGGTCCGCGGGCGGCCATAGACCGCCTCGGGCGACCCCTGCTGCTCGATGACGCCGCGATTCATCAGCACCACCCGGTCGGCCAGGGCCAGCGCCTCGTTCTGGTCATGCGTGACGAAAATGGTGGTGAGGCCCAGCCGTTCATGCAGGCGCTTCAGCTCGACCTGCATGTCGTCGCGCAGGCGGGCGTCGAGATTGGAGAGCGGTTCGTCGAGCAGCAGGATG
>JAUIBM010000007.1 GCA_030428345.1 Alphaproteobacteria bacterium
GCCGCAGTTCTTCGCGGTTCTGGTGGAGAAGACCGGATTGGACCCGCAGTGGCGCAAGCAGCAGATGGACAAGGCAAGGTGGCCGGAACTGACCCGCACGCTCGAGGCGATCTTCGCACAGAAGAGCAGGGACGAATGGGCGCGCGAATTCGAGGCCAGCGACGGTTGCGTCGCACCGGTGCTCGATTGGGAGGAGGCTCCCTCGCATGCACATAATCGTGCCCGGGCAAACCATGTCGAGGTGTCGGGCGTGATGCAGGCCGCGCCCGCTCCGCGCTTTTCCAGAACCCCAACGGCGGCGCCCGATGCCGGGGTGGTGGCCGGCGCCAGCGCTGACGCCGTACTGGCGGAGGCCGGACTGGATGTCGAGGCGATCGACCGTCTGCGCGCGGCGGGCGTACTGACCTAGCTCGGAATCGGACGACGTCACAGGCGGGGCATGAACAGGGGTGGGAGGAGCGGCAATGGCCGATGTGCTGACAATCGAACGCGATGAGGCGGTGGCGACGGTTACGTTGAACCGGCCGAAGGTCTTCAACGCGTTCAACTTCGAACTGCGGAGCGCCCTGCGCGAGGCAGTGGTCGAACTGGAGGCGGACAAGGCGATCCGGATCGTGGTGATCAAGGGCGAGGGGCCGGGATTTTGCGCCGGCGCGGACCTTTCCGAGCGTCTCGACAGCTCGGTGACGCAGATGATCATCGAGGAATACAAGCCGTTCCTCATGGGCATCGACAGCAGCGAGAAGATCTGGATATCGAGCGTGCACGGGGCGGCAGCCGGCATCGGCGGCGCTCTGGCGATGACCTGCGATTTCTGCATCATGGCCGAGGACGCCAGCATCTATCTCGCCTTCGCGGCGATCGGGCTGATCCCCGATGGCGGCGCGACGTGGCAATTGCTGAAGGCGATGGGTCATCGCCGGGCCCTGCAGACCATTGTCGAGGGCCGCAAGATTTCGGCAAGCGAATGCCTTGCGCTGGGGCTGGCCAATCGCACTGCGCCGGCACACGAGGTGCACGGCGTGGCGCATCAATGGGCGCAACAACTGGCGAAAGGCTCGCCGCTGGCGCAAGCCGCCGCAAAGCGCGTGCTCAAGCAGGTCGCGGAAATGGACCTGTCGCAGGCGATCACGCTGGAGGCCAATGTACAGCGCAGCCTGATCGAGACGGAGGACTTCAGGGAGGCCGTCGCCGCCTTTTTCGCCAAGCAGAAGCCGGTATTCAAGGGGCGTTAGAGCGCTTCCACCCAATGCTCCGTCAGAATGACGCAGCATTGGGTGGAAGCGCTCTAATCCCGGTCGAAAAGCCGGCGGACCATCAGGCTCTGCGGGTCGGTCAGCGAATCGATGACGTCGAAATGGTGTCGGTCGGGTTCCTCCACAAGCTCGACCGCCGCGCCAAGTCCGCGCCAGACATTGGCCAGAAGGGCGTTCTGGCGGAGGAATTCGGAGCGCTCGCTCGCGCCAGCCCAGCAGGTCAGCCGCAATGCGTCGATGGGTTCCTTGAGGGCGGGGCTCTCGGCGCGCGCCTGCGCAAGGTCCAGCTGGAATATCTTGTTGAGATCAAGCCGCAGCAGCGGACGCAAATCGTGCACGCCGGAAATGCTCAGCACATGGACGATCCGGCTGGCAATTTCCGGTGGCAGCCCGCCATCCGAGCACACCAAGCGGGTGACAAGGTGGCCGCCGGCGGAATGGCCGATCAACCGGATGGGTCCATCAATGCGCCCGGCGATGGTTCGGACCGCTTCGACGACCTCGCTGACAATCTCCCAGATGCTTGCCTCCGGACACAGCGTATAGGCCGGCATCGCAACGGCGTGGCCACGGGCGAGCGGCCCGTCCGCGAGATGCGAGAATATGGATTTGTCAAAACGCATCCAGTAGCCGCCGTGAACGAAGATCACGATCCCGTCGGGCGATTGCACCGGCAGGAACAGGTCGTATCTCTGGCGCTCGCGTTTGCCGTAGGCGATGTCGACCTCGCTGCAGCCGACCTCCTCCATGCGGGCGCGGAAAGCGTCGGCGGCGTCTGTCCAGCGCTGTGGAAAACTTTCTCCGCCCGGAATGTTCGGCACGTTTGCGTAGGCGTTGTCCCAGTCGTGGATCGGATGAATCGGCATATGTGTTTCTCCTCGCTTGCGCCGACCTTGCCCGCCACGACAATCGGTCGCAAGACTTTCGCCCTGCGGACATTGCATGCACGGCGTTTCCGTTGCATGCAGTGGATCGGGTATGCATTGCTCATGAATGGCAGGGCGGAGGAAATTCATGCCGGTTCAGGCAAAAAAAAGCGAAAGCCGCCTGGATACGTCTCCGGCGGTCTCCGACGAGATTCGTCGCACGACCTGCTACATGTGCGCCTGCCGCTGCGGCATTAACGTCCATCTGCGCGACGGCAAGGTCCGCTATATCGAGGGCAATCGCGACCACCCGATCAATCGCGGCGTCCTGTGCGCGAAGGGTTCCGCCGGGATCATGCAGCAATACTCGCCGGCGCGGCTGCGCAAGCCCCTGCTACGAACCGGCGAGCGCGGCGAGGGCAAGTTCAAGGAAATCGAATGGGAAGAGGCGTTGGCCCTGGCCACCCAATGGCTGGGCGATGTTCGGCGCAAGGACCCAAGGAAGCTAGCCTTCTTCACCGGACGCGATCAGAGCCAGTCTCTTACCGGATGGTGGGCGCAGCAATACGGGACGCCGAACTTCGCCGCGCATGGCGGCTTCTGCTCGGTCAACATGGCTGCGGGCGGCATCTACACCTTTGGCGGCGCCTTCTGGGAATTCGGCTCGCCGGATTGGGAGCGCACCGAGATGTTCCTGGTCTTCGGCGTGGCCGAGGATCATGATTCCAATCCGATCAAGCTCGGCCTTTCGCGCCTGAAGGCGCGCGGCGTCAAGATCGTCGGGGTCAATCCGGTGCGCACCGGATACAACGCCATCGCCGACGAATGGGTTGGCATCACCCCCGGCACGGACGGACTGTTCATCCTGTCGTTGATCCACGAATTGCTGAAGGCCGGCACGGTCGATCTGGACTACCTGATCCGCTACACCAATGCGGCCTGGCTGGTGATCGATGCGCCCGGCGACGCAGATCACGGGCTTTTTGCGCGCGGCGAAGACGGCGAGGCGCTGGTTGCCGAGCGGGCCACATGCGCGCTCTCCAGCCGCAAGCGGGCTGGGGTGAAGCCGGCGCTCAAGGGGCGGTTCGCGCTGGCGGATGGAAGGTTCGCCGTTCCCGCCTTCGAACTGCTGGCGCACAAATATCTGGACGAGCAATATGCGCCGGAAAAGACCGCCGAGGCGACGGGCGTTCCCGCCGAACAGACCCGCCGGCTAGCGCGCGAGATGGCCGAAGCCGCGTTCCAGCGCGAAATCGTGCTGCAGCGGCCCTGGACCGATCTGAACGGCGAGCGGCACGAAACGATGATCGGCCGCCCGGTCTCCTTCCACGCAATGCGCGGCATTTCCGCCCATTCCAACGGGTTCCAGACGGCGCGCGCCCTGCACTTGCTGCAGATACTGATCGGCTCGATCGATTGTCCGGGCGGCTACCGGTTCAAGCCGCCTTATCCGCGTCCCGTGTCGGCGCAACCCAAGCCGCATGGCAAGGGCGCGTGCGCGGGCGAAGCCTTGCCGGGTCCGCATCTGGGCTTTCCGGAGGGACCGGAAGACCTGTTGCTGGAAGATGATGGCGTCACGCCGGTGCGGCTCGACAAGGCGTTCTCCTGGGACGCGCCGCTCTCGGCCCACGGCCTGATGCACATGGTCATCGCCAATGCCCATGCGCGAGACCCCTACGGCATCGACGTGCTGTTCCTCTACATGGCCAACATGGCCTGGAATTCGTCGATGAACACCTCGGGCACGATGCGCATGCTCTCCGACAAGGATGAGAACGGCGCGTATGTGATCCCGAAGATCATCTATTCCGACGCCTATTCCTCGGAAATGGTGGCCTATGCCGACCTGGTGTTGCCGGACACGACCTATCTGGAGCGCCATGACTGCATCTCGCTGCTGGACCGTCCGATCAGCGAACCGGACGCGATGTGCGACGCAATCCGCTGGCCGGTGGTCGAACCAGACCGGCAGGTGCGGGGCTTCCAGTCGGCGCTGCTTGATCTGGGCGCGCGCCTTGGCCTGCCGGGCATGACGAAAGAGGATGGCACGGCGAAGTACCGCGATTACGCCGACTACATGATCCGGCACGAAAGACGGCCGGGTGTCGGCCCGCTGGCGGGATGGCGAGGAGCGGATGGCGGCAAGGTCGGCAGGGGCGAGCCCAATCCCGACCAGATCGAACGCTATATCGCCAATGGCGGGTTCTTCCGCGAGCATGTGCCGGAGGAGGCCGCCTATTTCAAGCACGCCAATGCCGCCTGGCAGGACTGGGCGATTGCGCGCGGCCTGCAGGACAAGCGGGTGGAGAATGTTTTCCAGCTCTATCTGGAGCCGCTGCGCAAGTTCCAGCTTGCGGCCGAGGGCAAGCGCTCGCCGCAACCGCCGCAGACCCACCGCGAGCGGATCCTGCGCTGCTTCGATCCGCTGCCCGTCTGGTATCCGCCCTTTGGCGACGAAGGCGCGACGGCGGGCGGGTTTCCCTTGCATGCGCTGACCCAGCGTCCGGCGGCGATGTACCACTCCTGGGGATCGCAAAACGCCTGGCTGCGGCAGATACACGGCTCCAACCCGCTGTTTGTTCCGGGAGCGGTTTGCGACGAAGCAGGGCTCGCGGACGGGGATTGGGCGTGGGTTACCTCGCCGCACGGGCGCATTCACGTCCAGGTCAAGCGCATGGAGGCGGTCAACGCACATACGTTGTGGACCTGGAACGCCATCGGCAAGCGCAGCGGCGCATGGACCCTTTCGGCCGATGCGCCCGAAGCGCGCAAGGGCTTCCTGCTTAATCATCTCATCTCGGAACTGCTCCCGCCCAGGCAGGACGGCCTGCGCTGGTCGAATTCCGATCCGATTACCGGCCAGGCCGCCTGGTTCGACTTGCGGGTGCGGATCGAGAAGGCCCCGGCCGAAGGCGGCGTCACGCAACCGCAGTTCACCGCCCAGACCAATCCGGTCGCCGCGCCTTCCGGCCCGCTCACCTATGGCAAGGAGTGGGCGTCATGACGTCGCTTCCGGCAAGGACCGACAAGAAACTGGGCCTGGCGATCGATCTGGATATCTGCGTCGGCTGCCATGCATGCGTCGTCAGCTGCAAGGAATGGAATACCGGCGGCTATGGATCGGCGCTGGGCGACGCCGATCCCTATGGCGACACGCCGGAAGGGGCGTGGCTCAACCGCATCCACACCTTCGAGGTCACGCCGCCGGACGCGCCGGCGCAGATCGTGCATTTTCCCAAGTCCTGCCTGCATTGCGAAGACGCGCCCTGCGTGACGGTCTGCCCCACCGGGGCATCCTACAAGCGCGGAGAGGACGGCATCGTGCTGGTCGATGAATCCATGTGCATCGGCTGCGGCTTGTGCGCCTGGGCCTGCCCCTATGGCGCGCGCGAGATGGATCCGGTCGCCAAGGTCATGAAGAAGTGTACGCTCTGCGTCGACCGCATCTACAACGACAACATTCCCGAGGTGGATCGCGTGCCTTCCTGCGTGCGCACCTGCCCGGCGAACGCCCGGCATTTCGGCGATTTCGCCGATCCGGATTCGGCGGTCTCCAGGATGACGGCCGAGCGCGGCGGTTTTGAACTGATGCCCGAAATGGCGACGAAACCGGTCAATCGCTACTTGCCGCCCCGGCCTAAGGCGCGGGCAGTGCAGGAGGCGCAACCCAATGGCGGCGCACAAGCGGCGGACGGCTTTCTCGGCTGGCTCGACCGCGCGCTGGAACGGCTCGGCTAGACCATGCATCCGGCAATCTCTGTCATTTTCTTCACGGTAACCTCCGGTGCGGGCTTTGGCCTGATCGCGCTCCTCGGCCTTGGCTGGCCGATGCGCGACGGGCTCGTTCCGGCCTTTCTGGTCGCGCTGCTGGCCGGCGGCCTGGCGGCTGCCGGACTGGTTTCCTCCACCTTCCACCTCGGCCATCCGGAGCGGGCCTGGCGCGCCTTCAGCCAGTGGCGCTCCTCCTGGCTGTCGAGAGAGGGCGTCCTGGCGGTTGCAACCCTTTTGCTGTTCGCGGCCTATTCCCTTACCTGGATGTTCGCGGGCGTGCGCCTGACGGCGCTCGGTTATCTCGTGGCGGCTCTGGCGCTGGCGACCGTACTGGCCACCGGCATGATCTACGCAAGCCTGAAGAGCATCCCGCAATGGCATGGTGTGTTGACGCCGCTTTGCTATCTCGCCTTTTCCCTTGCCTCGGCTGCGCTTCTTGCGGGCGCCGCCGGGGTGGGCGCTGATCTCTCCGGCATCGGCGTTGCATGGATCGGCCTCGCCGGCCTGGTTCTTGCGTGGGCGATCAAGCTTGCATGGTGGCGCAGGGCAGGCGCAATCGGCTTTTCGGCCACCGGTTCGGACACCGGCACGGCCACCGGCCTTGGCAAGCTCGGCAGGGTGCGCCTGCTTGAGCGGCCGCATACCGGAGAGAATTATCTCACCCGCGAGATGGTGCACCGGATCGGCCGCAAGCACGCCGCCAAGCTTCGCGCCATTGCGCTTGTCGCGGGATTTGCCGTGCCGTCGGTTCTTTGTCTGATCGCGCTGCTGGGAGCGGTCAACCTGGCCTTTGCGGTTGCCGCGCTGAGCCTTGCGGTTGGCCTGTTCGCCGAGCGCTGGTTGTTTTTCGCCGAAGCGCAGCATAGCGTTTCGCTCTATTATGATTGACCGGAGTACCCCGATGACACCCACAGTCGCCAAACGCCTCGAAGCCATGGGAATCGTCTTGCCGGAGCCGGCCGCTCCCGTCGCCTCCTATGTCGGCTATGTGCGGCAGGGCGATCTGGTCTTCGTGTCCGGGCAATTGCCCTTCGTCGAAGGCAAGCTGGCCGCTACAGGCCTGCTCGGCCGGGACGTCGATGTCGCCGAAGGGGCGAAGGCCGCCCGCATCTGCGCGATCAATCTGCTGGCGCAGGCGAATGCGGCCTGCGGCGGCGATCTCGACCGGGTGCTGCGATGCGTGCGCCTGGGCGGCTTTGTTGCGTCTACGCCGGATTTCTTCGATCACCCCAAGGTGGTGAACGGCGCTTCCGACTTCATGGTCGAGGCGTTTGCCGACAAGGGTGCGCACGCGCGCGCCGCAGTCGGCGTTGCCGCGCTGCCGCTCAATGCCTGTGTCGAGGTCGAGGCGATCTTCGCCGTCGCCTGATCGTACGCCACGAGGGGGGTTGAACCTTCGTTTGCTTTCGTTTCTTGTGTGACACGCCGGAAACGAAGCCGGTGATGCGCTTGCAGGAGCCGGCGAATGCAGCACCTTCCGCGACATGGCGAGATCCTGACGCTGCTGCGCAGCAAGGGCAGGGTGGAAGTCGAGGAACTGACCGGGCTCTTCGGGGTTTCGGCCCAGACCATCCGCAAGGATCTGGAGGCGCTGGCGCGCCAGCACCACCTGGTGCGGTTTCACGGCGGCGCGATGTTGCCGTCCGGCCTCGACAATCTGGAGTACGAAGAACGCCGTCTGATGGCGGTCGCCGAAAAGGAGGCGATCGGGCGCGCCGTGGCGGCGCTGATTCCCGACAACGCCTCGCTCTTCATCAATGTCGGCACGACCACGGAGGCGGTCGGCCGGCATCTCCAGTCGCATGACAAGCTCCTCGTCATTGCCGATAATGTGAATGTTGCCAATCGCTTGCGTGTTTTCCCGCAAATCGAGGTGATCATCGCGGGCGGCGTGGTGCGGGCTTCGGACGGGGCGATTGTCGGCGAGGCGGCGGTGGATTTCCTGCGCCAGTTCAAGGTTGATTTCGCCATCATCGGCGTCTCGGCGATCGACGGCGACGGCTCGTTGCTCGATTTCGACTTTCGCGAGGTCAAGGTGGTTCAGGCGATCATGGAGAATGCGCGGCAGGTTATCCTGGCCGCCGATTCAACCAAGTTCGACCGCACCGCGCCGATGCGCATCGCCAATCTGTGCGACGTGCATGTCTTCGTTACCGACCGGTGCCCCGATCCTGCGATCCGGCAGTTATGCGAAAAGTGCGGCGTGCGGCTGATCGAAGCCGCCGCCGAGGGCGCGTGACGCCCGGCGGCGCAGATTGACTTTCTGATGACTTGCGTATTAGCTGCGTTTGCTTTCGTTTGATACGCATGGCGACGGGGGGAGATTTCGTGGCGAATGCGTCTTTGCTGATTTCGACGCCGGAATTTGCGCGCCTTCGCCCGATCCCGAAGAAGGGCGGACAGCGGCAATGAATCCAACCCGCATCCTGGTGGTCGGCGGCGCGGTCATGGACTTTGTCTTCAAGCTCGACGCCATGCCGCGCGAGGCGCGCAAATATCATTCGGGCGATGCGCAGGTGATCGGAGGCGGTTGCGCCGCCAATGCTGCGGTGGCGATCGCGCGCCTGGGAGGCGAGGCGCATCTTGCGACCGCGCTTGGCACGGACCCGCTGGGCGACATGATCCTGGGCGACCTAGCGGGCGAGCATGTCGACGTCGCGCTGGCGCAGCGCCTTGCCGGGCGACGCTCCTCGTTTTCCTCGGTACTGGTAGACGCAAGTGGCGACAGGCAGATCGTGGGCTTTCGCGATGCCGATTTGCATTTCGACCCGGACAGGTTCAGGGCCGAGGCGCCATCGGGCGTCGGCGCGTTGCTGGCCGATACGCGCTTTCCCGAGGCAAGCGAGGCGGCGATGCTGCTGGCAAGGGAGCGCGGCATTCCCGGCATCATCGATGGCGAGATTCCGTTGAAGCACGCCACGAGCGCGCTGGAACTGGCAAGCCATGTCGCGTTCTCCGTCCAGGGCCTGAACGACCTCACCGACGAAGCCGACCTGCTCGCAGGTCTGAGGAAAGCCTCCTCGGCGCTGCCCGGCTGGGTCTGCGTCACCGATGGCGGTAATGGCGTCTACTACCTGCGCGATGGCGAGATTGCGCATGTGCCGGCCGTCAGGGTCGAGGCGGTGGATACGCTTGGCGCTGGCGATGTGTGGCACGGGGCGTTCGCCTTGCGACTGGCCGAGGGCGCGAGCGAGGAACAGGCGATCGGCTTCGCCAATGCGGTGGCCGCCCTCAAATGCACCCGATTTGGCGGACGCAAGGGCACGCCCGGCCGCAGCGAGGCCGAAGCAATGCAAGCGGAGAATGCGAGATGACACCAGGCCCGGGAAAATTGTGGGGCATGCGGCGCATGGCCGACGCAGGCGGACGCTTCAAGATGACGGCGGTCGATCAGCGCCCGCCCATCAAGAAGCCGATCGCCGATCATTATTGCGTGGCCGAAGCGCCATGGGCCGATGTCGCCGGCTTCAAGCGGCTGCTGATCGAGACGCTGCAGGGGGAATCCTCGGCCATGCTGCTCGATCCGCATTATGCGGTTCCGGCAGGAATCGACCACATGGATCCGGCGCTGGGGCTCGTGGTGACGCTGGAGGATTCCCTGTTCGAGGAAACGCCAGGCGGGCGGCTGAGCCGGGAGATCGACGATTGGTCGGTGGCCAAGATCAAGCGCATGGGTGGGGACGCGGTGAAGGTGCTCGCCTGGTACAGGCCCGACGCCGGGGCGGACGTCTGCAACCGGCAGAAGGACTTCGCCAAGCGTATCGGCGAGGCATGCGCACAATACGACATCCCCTACCTGCTGGAATTGCTGGTCTATCCGCTCGCTGGAGAGGACGGGCAGACGCGCGACTATGTCGAGATGACTGGCAAGCGCGCCGACGATGTGCTGGCGTCGGTCGACGCTTTCGCGGGACCGGAATTCGGCGTCGACGTCTTCAAGCTCGAAAGCCCGGTCGCCGCCGCGCAGGTGTCGGGCGTCGGCAATGATGGATGGGAAGCGGTGCAGGCGGTTTTCGACGAAATGGGCAGGCTTGCCGGCCGGCCATGGGTCATGCTTTCAGCCGGCGCCAGCAAGCCGGCGTTTCGCAACATTCTCACCCACGCCTACCGGGCAGGCGCGTCCGGCTATCTTGCCGGGCGGGCGATCTGGCTGGACGCTTTCAGGAAGTTCCCCGACTGGGACGGCATGCGCGCCGATCTCGAGGGTGAGGCGGTCGCCTATATGCGCGATCTGAACGCGCTGACCGACGCCGAGGCGCTGCCGTTTGCGCGGCATTCTGCGTTCGGCGAAGGCGGCGCGCGATTCCTTCCCGCGGATTCGACGTTCCGCCATGGCTATGAGGGCATGTGATGGTCTCCAGGATCGGTTTGCTGCCACTCGCGCGCTCCACCTTCGATGTGCCTTTCGCCGAGGAGAATCTGGCGGGAATGCTCGCCTTGCTCGATAAGGCGGGCGTGGAGATTCACGGGTCCCGCCGCCTGCTGCCCGACACGGATTCAGCCAGGCTCGCGCTCAAGGAGGCGATCGCAGCCGAGCCGGAGCTGTTGCTGATCCTGCAGGTGACATTCACCGATGCGGCGATGACGAGCGAAATTGCCGCGGCGTTTGACGGGCCGCTGGCGATCTGGTCGATTCCGGAACCCAGAGCGGGTGGGCGGCTGCGGCTCAACTCATTCTGTGGGCTCAATCTGGCGAGCCATGCGCTTGGGCTGCGAGACCGGCAATTCTCCTGGCTGCACATGGATCCGCAGGCGGCCGGGGCGGGCGCCGCGCTCGGCGAACTGCTGGGCGGCGGAAGGCAGGCGGTTCCCCTGTACCCGGACGCGGTCGCCGACGCTGCAGATGACACACTGGATAAAGGTGGCCGGGATGTTGCGGCAGCGCTGAAGGGCGCGCGGATCGGGCGGATCGGTGGACATCCGGCGGGTTTCGACACATGCGCCTACGATGCCGGCAAGCTTGCCGCGCTCGCCGGCGTCGAGGTTGATGCGATCGATCTGGAGAAACTGTTTTCCACCGCGCGCGACGCCGACCCTGCCTCCGTTGCTGCCTTGCGCGAAAGCACCGCGCAGGATGTCGAGGGGCTCGACGCGGTCAATCAGGAAGAACTGGATCGCTCGCTTGCGCTACGCCTTGCGCTCGACGCGCTTCGCGGCGAGGGACGCTATGACGCCTTCGCCATTCGCTGCTGGCCGGAAACCTTTACCGAATATGGCGGTGCGGTATGCGGGGCGGTTTCCATGCTGGGCGAGGCACGCGCTCCCTGCGCCTGCGAGGCCGATGTCTATGGCGCGCTGACGCAGCTCCTGCTGCAGACAGTCGCCCAGGCGCCGGTATTCCTGACCGACCTCGTCGATATCGATTCCGACGACGACAGCGCCGTGGTCTGGCATTGCGGCCAGGCCCCGGTCTCGATGATGGTCGAAGGCGAAAAGGCGCTCGCGGCAATCCATTCCAATCGCCGCATGCCGCTGCTGCTGGAATTCGCGCTGAAGCCCGGCCGGGTCACCTTCGCCAGGGTCAGTCAGGCAAGGGGCCGGCAGTTCCTTGCCATCGCCAGCGGCGAGATGCTGGATCGCGGCAAATCCTTTACCGGCACTTCAGGCGTGGTGCGCTTCGACACCCCGGCGGACCAGTTCGCCGGCAAGCTGATCGCGAGCGGGCTCGAGCATCACATGGCGCTTGCCTATGGCGATCACGTGGACGCGCTGCGCTCGACGGCCGGCGCCCTTGGACTTCCCGTTCTCCAATTGTGAGCGACAATACAGATGAGCGTGCGTTACGGCATAATCGGCTCCGGCATGATGGGGCATGAGCATATTCGCAATCTGGCGCTGCTGCCCGATGCGCGCGTTGTCGGCGTCGCCGATCCCGATGAGGGGATGCGCGCCGCGGCCGAGTACCTCGCCGGTCCCGAATGCGACGCCTACACCGATTATCGCGCCATGCTGGACGACGGGCGCTGCGACGCGCTCATCATCGCGGCGCCCAACCAGACCCATTACGAGATCCTGCTCGATGTCCTGGATACGGATCTGCCGATCCTGGTGGAAAAGCCGCTCGGGATCACCGTTCCCCAGTGCCTGGAAATCCGGCGGCTGACCGAGCATCGCCGCGCTCCGGTGTGGGTGGCGATGGAATATCGGTACATGCCGCCGGTGGCGCGATTGATCGAGGAGACCGCCAATGGCGGGCTGGGCCGGCTGCGCATGATTTCGATCCGCGAGCACCGATTCCCGTTTCTCACCAAGGTCGGCAACTGGAACCGCTTTGCCGCCAATACCGGCGGGACGCTGGTGGAAAAATGCTGCCACTTCTTCGACCTGATGCGGCTGCTGGCGCGGTCCGAACCGGTTCGGGTCTATGCGTCCGGCGCGATGGATGTGAATTTTGTCGATGAACTGGTCGATGGCAAACGTCCCGACATTCTGGACAACGCCTTTGTCATCGTCGACTTCGCCAACGGCGTGCGCGCAATGCTCGATCTCTGCATGTTCGCGGAAGGCTCCTATTGGCAGGAAGTGATTTCGGCAACGGGCGACAAGGCGCGGATGGACGCCATGGTGCCGGGGCCGGCGCGCTTCTCGCTCGACGGCAAGGAGCGCGCCTCCGAAGTCGTGGTCTCCCCGCGCGACACCAAGCGTGAGATGCGCGAGGTGATCCATGTCGACGAGGGCGTGCTGGCTGCGGGCGATCATCACGGGTCGACCTTCTACCAGCATCGCAAATTCCTCGATCTGGTGTTAAATGGCGGCGAGCCGGAAGTTGGCGTCGAGGAAGGGCTGATGGCGGTGGCCATGGGCGCGGCGGCCGAGGAGTCGGCGCGGACGGGCATGCCCGTGGCAATGGACGCAATTCTGGCAACCGCCCCCTCATCCGGAAAGTGATCGACATGGAACGCGAAGTGTTTGGCAAGGCCCCCGACGGATCGGCCGTCGAGCGCGTGATTCTGGGCGGCGGCGGTCTGACGCTCTCGCTGCTGAGTTGGGGCGCCATCGTCCAGGACCTGCGTCTTGATGGCCATGCACCGGCGCTGGTGATCGGCTATCGCGAATTCGAGAACTATCTGCAGCATTCCTCCTATTTCGGCGCGACGGCCGGCCGCTACGCCAACCGCATTCGCGATGGCCGGTTTTCGATCGACGGCGCCGGCTATCAGGTCGACCGCAACTTCCTCGGCAAGCATTTGCTGCATGGCGGTTCGGCCGGAATCGCCAAGCGCAACTGGCGCTTTGCCGAGATCGGCCCGGATCGCGCCGTGCTGGAACTGGAAGACCGGGACGGCGAGATGGGGTTTCCGGGAAATTGCCGCTTGCGGGCGGTGTTTTCCCTGCCGGGCGATGGCCGGCTGTCGATCCGCTACGAAGCGCAGTGCGACGCGCCGACGCTCGTCAATATCGCCCATCACAGCTATTTCAGGCTCGATGGCGGAGCGGACATCCTCGACCACCAGATGCGCATCGATGCCGAGGCCTATTTGCCGGTCGACGATGAACTGATCCCGACCGGCGAGGTTGCCCCGGTTGAAGGGACCGCGTTCGATTTCAGGCGGGAGCGGGCGATCCGTTTCGACAGTGCTGACGGCCAGCCGGTCTATGACCACAATTTCTGTTTGTCGGATGGGCGCGCAGCCATGCGCGAGGTGGCGATGGTGCGCTCGCCGAAATCCGGGGTCTCGATGACGATATCAACCACTGAGCCCGGCGTTCAGTTCTATGCCGGTCACAAGCTCGACACGCCGGTGGAGGGGCTTGGCGGCGAGCGCTACGGAGCGTACGCCGGATTGTGCATGGAGCCGCAGGTCTGGCCGGATTCGCCCAATAATCCCGGCTTTCCGCAAGCGGTGCTGCGTCCCGGCGAGCACTATCTGCAGGAGACCGAATACCGCTTCGGCTGATCGTTCAGGCGGCCAGGAAATCGCGCAGCAGCGCGATCTCCCTGTCACTAGCCAGCGTCGGGGCGTGGCCGAAGCCGGAAAGTTCCACAAGTTCGGGCCTGGGGCCGCGCGTCGTCATCTCCTGAGCGGTTTCGCGCGGCAGCACGTCAGAGGTTTCCCCGCGCAGCAGCAGGGTCGGCGCGACGACATTGTCCCAAGCCGGCCAGCAGTCCAGATCGGCCTTGTGCAGCGTGAATTGGGTGACGATCTGCGGATCGTAATGCACGGTCACCTGGCCGGAATCGGTTCGCCGGGTCGATGTGTCGGCCATGCGCCGCCAGAATGCATCGGTGTTTTCGCCGAAGGGGGCATAGGCGCTGCGCAGCCAGCCTTCCAGTTCGCTTACCGTGGCAAAGACCGGCGGGTTGCCGACATAGGCGGCGATGCGCTCGGAGGCTTCCTGCGGGATCGCGGGGCCGATGTCGTTGACGACCAGATGGGTAATGCGTCCCTTCAGGCGGTCCGACGCAAGCGTAACGCCAAGCAGGCCGCCCATCGAAGTGCCGACCCAGCGCGTCTTCGAGATCGCAAAATGATCGAGCACCGCCTCCGCGTGATCCCCGAAGGCCGCATAGGAATAGTCGGTAGCGATGTCGCTCGCCCAGGCGGATAGTCCGCGGCCCAGCGTGTCGGGGCAAATGACGAAATAGCGCTCGCAAAGGGCCGCCGCGGCTTCGTCGAAATCGCGGCCGGTGCGGGCCAGGCCGTGCCACATCACCAGCGGGGGATTGGCCGGATCGCCCCACAGGGTAACGTGGATTTCGTGCTGGCCGGCTTTCACATAGGTCGAACGCGGCGAGAGCATCAGTGCGCACCTTTCCGCATCAGGGTTCCTGCAATGCCGGCCGGGAAGAAATAGACCAGCAGGATGAACAGCAGCCCGAGCCACAGGAGCCACCGGTCGGGTTCCAGCACATGCGGCAGCAGCGGGATGGAAGCGGTCGCCTCCGCCGCGGCGGCCATCAGGTCCTTCAGGTAGTATTGCGCGAGGCTCATCAGGGTGACGCCGATGATCGAGCCGACCATGGTGCCCATGCCGCCGATAACCACCATCAGGAGGATATCGATCATGATCGAGAAGGAGAGCGTGCTGGCGGGCCCGGTGTATCGCAGCCATACCGCCCAGACGACCCCGGCGATCGCGGCGACGATTGCAGCGATCACGAACACTGCCGTGCGATAGGCGACGACGCGATAGCCCAGCGCCTCGGTGCGCATCTCGTTCTCGCGAATGGCTTCCAGCACCGAGCCGAGCGGCGAACGCACGATCCGCGTCAGCAGCCAGAACATCGCGGCGCTTGTCAGAAAGACGAAGTAATAAAGAGCCAGCTTGCCGTTGAGCGCGACCCCGAACAGGGTCTCGACCCGTCCATTGGCATTGGTCAGGAGCTTGGTCGCAGGCTTGAACAGCGCCGGAATGGCGTAGACCAGTCCATCCTCGCCATTGGTGATCTCGGAAAGCTGAGAGGCGAGCACCAGCATCACCGAGGCGGCCGCGAGCGTGACCATGGCGAAAAAGATCGCCTTGACCCGCAGCGACAGCACGCCGATCAGCGCGGCCAGCACTGCCGCCGCCAATATGCCGGCGCCGCCGCCGAGAAACACGGCGTCCCAGCCCGGTCCCATCTGCTTGAGCGCGATCGCGGCGCCATAGGCTCCGAGCCCGAAAAACATCGTGTGGGCGAAGGAGACGATGCCGGTATAGCCGATCAGAAGGTCATAGCTGGCGACCAGCACGATGAAGACGCAGATGCGCGCGGCGACTTCCTGCGAGCGGACATCGGGAAAGATGAAGGGCGCCACCGCCAGCGCCAGGCCGATCGCAAGGGCGATGGCGTAGATGACCAGCCTTCCGGTGCGTGTGCGACCGGACACATGCGGGACGGCGCTCATTGCTGTTGCCGGCATCTGCCTCCCCTTCTCAATGCTTGACCGCTGGGCGCAGGCCCCAGGGCCGCCACAGCAGGACGATCAGCATCAGCAGCATGTTGGAGGCCAGCGAAAGCTTGGGGAAAATGAACGCGACATAATTTCCGAGCAGTCCGACCAGCAAGGCGCCGAGCAGCGATCCCTCGATCGAGCCGAGCCCGCCGATGATGACGACGATGAACACCAGAACCATCAATTCGCTGCCGAGCGTCGCGGAAATCAGTCCCTGGTAGCCGGCCCACATCGAGCCGCCGATCGCCGCAAGCGCGGAGCCGGCCATGAAGACGGCGATGAAGACACGGTCGATGCGAAAGCCCAAAGCCTCGACCATTTCGCGGTTTTCGACGCCCGCGCGGATCAGTAGTCCGACGCGGGTGCGGTTGAGCACCAGATAGAGGGCGAGGAAGGCGGCAAGGCCGAGCAGGAAGGCGAAGATGCGGTAGATCTCGATGGCGACGTCGCCGATGATGATCGATCCCTGCAGGATCGCCGGGCGCTCGACCGGGATCGGTGCACCGCCCCAGATGGTCAGGATCAATTGTTCGGCGATGATCAACGCGCCGATGGTGATCAGGATCTGCCGCAGGTGGTCGCGGTAGACCGGTTTGATGATCACGCGCTCGAAGAACCAGCCGGCGATCAGGCCGAACAGAGCCGCGGCGCTGACCGCCAGAAACAACGCCAGGAAATTCAGCAGGACCGAATCGGATTCCACCCAGAACGCCAGCGCCGCGAGCACGGAGGCTGCGATGAAGGCGCCGAAGGAAATGAAGGCCGAATGGCCGAAATTGAGGACGTCCATCAGGCCGAAGATCAGGCTGAGGCCGGAAGCCATCAGGAAGATCATCATGCCCATCGCAAGACCCGCGACCGTCAGCGTCATCCAGCTGGAAAACGAGCCAACCAGCGGCAGGGCGATAATCATCAGGATCACCGGCAGCGCATTGACCCCGCCGATCCGCTCGAACGCCCCGCCCATGGTTTTGTTAGCACTCGCCAATGCGGCCTCCTATTGATGCGCGTCCAGCGACAGGCTGAGCAATTGCGTCTGCAGCGCCTTGTCCTCGACCAGTGCGGCCATGGTGCCGTGGTGGACGATGCGGCCATCGTCGATCACGGCGACATTGGAGCCGAGCGAACTGGCGAACAGGAAGTTCTGCTCCACCAGCAGGATGGTCGTCTCCTTCGCGACCTCCCTGAAGGCGTCGATCATGGCGCGGATGATCGCCGGGGCGAGGCCCTTGGTTGGCTCGTCGATGAGGATCAGGCGGCGCGGCTCGATGATGGCGCGCGAAATCGCCAGCATCTGCTTCTGCCCGCCCGAAAGCGTGCCGGCCGGCTTGGTCCAGAATTTCTCCATCGCCGGGAAAAGATCGTAGATGCGCCTCAGCCTTGCCGGGTCGAAACGGCCGTTGGCCGAAGCCAGACGCATGTTCTCTTCGACGGTCAGCCCGGCGAAGATGCCCATGTTCTCCGGCACATAGGCGATGCCCTGGCGGGCGATGTCGGATGTGTGGGCAGCGGTGATGTCGTGGTGGTCGAAGACGATCGCGCCCTTGCGCGCGCGCCACAGGCCCATGATCGTGCGGAGCGTCGTGGTCTTGCCGGCGCCGTTGCGCCCGAGCAGGACGAACACACCGCCTTGCGGCACGTCGAGCGTCACGCCATGCAGGATGTGATATTGCTCGATATCGGTGTGGACGTCGTCGAGGCGCAGGATGTGCTCGCTCATGCCGCGTCCTCCTCGTCGGCCGGAATGCCGAGATAGATCTCGCGCACGATCGGTAGCGCGATCACTTCGTCGGGGTTGCCGTCGGCGACGAGTTGGCCGTTGTGCAGCACGACGATGCGGTCCGCCAGGGCGCGCACCACGTCCATCTTGTGCTCGACCAGCAGGATGGTCTTGGTCTTGTCCTTGCGGATGTCGGCGATGAGGTCGAGGATCACCGGCGCTTCATCGACGGACATGCCAGCGGTCGGCTCGTCGAACATGAAGATGTCGGGCTCCATGGCCAGCAGCAGCGCGACCTCCAGCTTGCGCTGGTCGCCATGCGGCAGAGCCGAAGCGGGCAGATGGGCGACCTCCTTGAGGCGCGTCGCCTCCAAATGGGAAAAGGCGCGTTCCCTCAATCCGCGCAACGCGGCGGCGCGGCGCAGGAAATTGGGTCCCAGACCCTCTCTCGCCTGAACGGCGAGGCGAACATTTTCCAGCACGGTGAGGCGCGGAAACAGATTGGTGAGCTGGAAGGCGCGGCCGATGCCCCGCCTGGCCCTGGCCGAGGGGCTCAGCGTGCCGATTTCCTCGCCATTCTTCAGAATTTCGCCCTCGCTCGGCGCCAACTGGCCGGAAACGAGATTGAAGAACGTCGTCTTGCCCGCGCCGTTCGGGCCGACGACGACGGTCAACTCGCCCGGGTGGAACGCACAGCTGACCGCATCGACAGCCGTGTGGCCGCCAAAGCGGATGGTGAGGTTCTTCGTTTCCAGCGACGGGGTCATGATGCGTTTGTTTTTGCTCTTTGGGCGTGGCGGCCGGTGCTTCCTCCCCCGCAGGGGAGGAAGCCTCGCACGAACAGCTTACTGCTGGTTGTTGCGGCCGAGCGGAATCTTCATCTCTTCCGGCTTGATCTCGCGAACCAGTTCCGGGATCGCCCATTTGACGTTGTCGTCCACCTTGATCTTGAAGTGGTACATGGACTGCAGCGCCTGATGGTCTTCCGGACGGAAGGTCATGGTGCCCTTGGGCGTTTCCCAGCTCATGCCTTCCATCGCCTTGATCAGGGTCTCGGTGTCCCAGTCGTCGGCGGTTTCCAGCGCCTTGACGATGGCCAGAGCCGCCGCCATGCCGCCGGCGGTGAAGAAATCGGGCGGCGAATCGTGACGCTTCATATGCTCGGCGACGAGCCAGTCATTGATCTCGTTCTTCGGCGCTTCGTAGTAGTAGTACATCGCACCTTCCATGCCGGGCATCTTCTTGTAGCCGACGAGGGCGGGCAGGATGTTGCCGCCGCTGGACAGTTCGATGCCGTAGCGCGCCGGATCGGCGGCCGTCAGCGGCGTTACCGCGTCAATGCCGGCGACGTTGATGAGGATGACCTTTCGGCCGTCCTTGTCCTTCAGCGCGTTGAACAGGCGCTCGATCGTCGCGGTGAAGTCGGTGGTCTTCACCGGCACATATTCCTCGGCGACGACAGTGGCGCCGGTGCCTTCCAGCGCTTGCTTGAACGCGGCGATGCCGTCGCGGCCAAACGCGTAATCCTGCGCGAGCGTGGCGACGAAAAGCTTGGCGTCCGGCTTCAGCGCGATGGCCTGCGCCTGCATGTCCATCGAGGAATTGCGCGAGGTCTTGAAGATATAGCGATTGGAATCCTTGCCGGTCAGCGAATCGGCGACGGCCGGCTCGACCAGCAGGATCTTCTCGTTTTCAGCCGCGATCGGCAGCATAGCGGTGGTGACGCCCGACGAGGTTCCACCGACGGCGAGAAGCACGTCGTCTACCAGGACGGCACGAGCCCGGCCTTCCGTGTGAAGGCCGAGTGGATCACCCTCGAGTGAGCCGCCTCACGACCGTCACCGTCACCCCTCCCCCCGCTCTCGCGTCGGTCCCTCGATCGCGATAGCGTCGATTCCATGGCGAAGAAGAAATCGGCCAAGAAGAAACCGGCCAAGAAGAAGGCGAAGAAGAAGGCCGCCAAGAAGAAGGCGACCAAGAAGAAGGCCGCCAAGAAGAAGGCGACCAAGAAGAAGGCTGCCAAGAAGAAGGCCGCCAAGAAGAAGGCGACCAAGAAGAAGGCGAAGAAGAAGGCCGCCAAGAAGAAGCCGGCGAAGAAGA
>JAUIBM010000409.1 GCA_030428345.1 Alphaproteobacteria bacterium
CTCGAGCGCCGGACGCCCCGTCCAACGCTCCGGCATTCCGGCAAGCGGGGTGGGAGAGGAGACAGATTGATCATCGTCGTCACCGGTCTGAAGCTGAGGGCGCTATGGCACTATCCGGCGTTCACCTATCATGCGTTTCGCAGCTTCGGGCAGGCCCAGCGGGCGGAGGGTTGTCTCTCGGCGCAGACAAGAAAGGTTGGCCCCGTGTATCATACGATCACCGCCTGGCGAGACGGCGCAGCCATGAAGCGCTACGCATCACGCGGCGCCCATGGCGAGGCGGAACGCGCATTCTCTCGCATTGCTACGGGAAGAGTCGTGATCTTCCAGAGTGACGCCGTCCCGGACTGGCCGCAGGCGCTGGAAATCTGGCATCGCGATGCCCATGAAGTCTGACGCGAGCAAGTCCGCGGCAAAGTGGCCGGCGCGCTTGGCCGGCCGCATGGCCCGGGGTTTATGGAACCAGCGCCTCCAAATCGGGCAGCAGGGTGACGCTTTCCTGTTCATTCGGGTCGGTGCGGGCAATGACCGCCGTGCAGGGCTTGCCCGAGCGGTTCGTCGGCAGGTGCGGCATGTTGGCGGGGATGTAGATCATGTCGCCGGTCCGGGTGACCATGTGATGCTCCAGCCTGTCGCCGAACCACATCTCGGCCTCGCCTTCGATCACATAGATCGCGGTATCGTGGCTGTCATGCTTGTGGGCCTTGGCGCGTCCTCCCGGCGGAATGGTCAGGATATGCATGCAGATGCCGGTCGAGCCGACGCTCTCGGCCGCTATGCCCTCGAAATAACTGAAGCCCTGCTTGCCGCCATAGGTCTTGTCGCCCGGCCGTACGATGCGGCACATTGCTTGCTTGGTACTGGACATGGCAGAAGTTCCTTCCTCTTCCCCGATCGCGCGATCGTTTGCGCCAAATGAAATGAAGTCAAGCATGGCCGAAAAAGTCATATCCGCCCGCGATCTGTCGCTGACCTTCGATACCGGCGACAGCCCGGTGCACGCGCTCTCCAAGGTCAATCTGGAGATCGGCAAGGGCGAGTTCGTCTCCTTCATCGGCCCGTCCGGCTGCGGGAAGACCACTTTCCTGCGCGTCATCGCCGATCTGGAGCAGCCGACTTCGGGCGAGATCGAGGTCAACGGCATGACGCCGCAGGAGGCGCGGGAGAAGCGCGCCTATGGCTATGTCTTCCAGGCGGCGGCGCTCTATCCCTGGCGCACCATCGAGAAGAACGTCGCGCTGCCGCTGGAAATCATGGGTTATTCGCGCGCCGAACGGAATGAGCGCGTGGCGCGCACGCTGGAACTGGTCAACCTCACCGGCTTCGAGAAGAAATATCCCTGGCAATTGTCGGGCGGCATGCAGCAGCGCGCCTCCATCGCGCGCGCGCTCGCCTTCGACGCCGATTTGCTGCTGATGGACGAGCCCTTCGGCGCGCTGGACGAGATCGTGCGCGATCATCTCAACGAGCAATTGCTGGAATTGTGGAAGCGAACCGACAAGACGATCTGCTTCGTCACGCACTCCATTCCCGAGGCGGTCTATCTGTCGACGCGCATCGTGGTGATGAGTCCGCGCCCCGGCCGGGTGACGGATGTCATCGAATCCACCCTGCCGCGCGAGCGGCCGCTGGAAATCCGCGAGAGCGCGGAGTTCCTGGCCATCGCCCACCGCGTGCGCGAGGGCCTGAGAGCGGGACACAGCTATGATGAGTGAGGGGCGGGCATGAGCGGCTTGCGCGGCTTCGTTGCGGATCGGCTTCTGCCGGTGGGAACCATCGTGCTGGTGCTGCTGGCGCTGTGGTATGTCTTTGCCTATGTGATGAACGCCCCATTCCAGCGCGATCTCGACCGCCGGGCCGGGGTGACGCGCACGCAGAGCGAATTCATCGCCGCCACCATGAGCCAGCCCAAGCCCACCATGCCGGCGCCCCACCAGGTGGCGCAGACGCTGTGGAAGAATGTCTTCCTGCTCAAGCCCTGGTCGAAGCGCAGCCTCGTCTATCATTCCGGCGTGACGCTTGCCTCCACCCTGCTCGGCTTCCTGATGGGCACGGTGCTCGGCGTCGTCATCGCGGTCGGCATCGTCCACGTGCCCTCGCTCGAGCGCAGCTTCTTGCCCTGGATCATCGCCTCGCAGACCATTCCGGTGCTGGCGATTGCGCCGATGATCATCGTCGTGCTCGCCTCCATCGGCGTCACCGGCCTGCTGCCCAAGGCGCTGATCTCGACCTATCTGTCGTTCTTCCCGGTGGCTGTCGGCATGGTGAAGGGGCTGCGCTCGCCCGAGGTGATGCATCTCGACCTGATGCACACCTATAGCGCCAGCAAGGCGCAGACCTTCTTCCGGTTGCGCCTGCCGGCCTCCGTTCCGTTCTTCTTCACCTCGATCAAGGTCGCGGTGGCGGCGAGCCTCGTCGGCGCCATTGTCGGCGAACTTCCCACGGGCGCGGTCGCCGGCATCGGCTCGCGGCTGCTCGCCGGCTCCTATTACAGCCAGACCATCGACATCTGGGCGGCGCTGATCGCGGCCTCCGTCGTGGCGGTACTGCTGGTCGTCAGCGTCGATATCATCGGCCGCGTCGTCAACGCGGCCATGGGGGGCAGGCCCGCATGAGCGCGTTCCGGATCAACTGGCAGGCCGCGTGCGCGCTGGTCGCGGTCCTCGTCGCCCTCGCGAAGCTGCCGCTTCTGCCCGGCGTCTCCGCCGGTGCCCCGGTGGCGGTCTTCGCGCTGATCCTCGCCGCCATCGCGGCGTCGGCGTTGCAGCCCCTTTCAGCAAGGCGTGCATTGTCGGCAATCATGCTGTTCGTCGGCAGCCATGGCGCCGCGGCAATCCTCATCGCCATGCTGCCGGGTTCGGAGGGGCAGGCCGGCTGGTCGTTCTTCGCCCTGATGACAGCCTGCTGGCTGATGGCATGGCGGCTGGTGACGGTGCTCTCTGGCGATGGCGCGCGCGGCTCCGGCAGCGGGCCGCTCGGCCGGCTGGTCGTGCCGGCGCTGTTCGGCCTGTGGATCCTGTTATGGTGGGAGGCGATCACCCGTGGCGCGGGCGTGCCCTTCGTGCTGCTGCCGCCGCCCTCGGCCATCGGCGCGCGCATCGCCGCCTCGCTGCCGATTCTTGCCGCCGATTTCAACCAGACGGTGCTGAAGGCGGTGCTGTTCGGCTTCGTCGTCGGCTCGGGCGCGGGCTTCCTCGTCGCGATCCTGGCCGACCGCAACCGCTTCCTCTCGAACGGGCTGCTGCCGATCGGCAATCTGGTTTCGGCGCTTCCGGTCATCGGCATCGCGCCGATCATGGTGATCTGGTTCGGCTTCGACTGGCAGTCGAAGGCGGCGGTCGTCATCGTCATGACCTTCTTCCCGATGCTGGTGAACACGCTGGCGGGTCTCAAGGCCGCCGGCTCGATGGAGCGCGACCTGATGCGAACCTACGCCACCGGGCACTGGGCGACGCTGCTGAAATTGCGCCTGCCCGCCGCCATGCCGTTCATCTTCAATGCGTTGAAGATCAATTCGACGCTTGCGCTGATTGGCGCTATCGTGTCGGAATTCTTCGGCACGCCGGTGGTCGGCATGGGGTTTCGCATCTCGACGGAGGTCGGGCGCATGAATCTGGACATGGTGTGGGCGGAAATCGCCGTCGCCGCCCTGGCCGGGTCGTTGTTTTACGGCGCCTTGGCGTTGGCCGAGCGCGTCGTGACGTTCTGGCATCCGTCCTATCGCTAGGAAAGGCCTGGCGAGGGACGGGGCCACAAACAAAGGAGCAGG
>JAUIBM010000410.1 GCA_030428345.1 Alphaproteobacteria bacterium
CTCGCCGCCGCCCCGACAGCCTCGACCGGTCCGAGCTTCTCGATGCGGAAATTCGCCTGCCTGGTATCGTTTTCCAGGCCGACCACGCCGCTCTCGTGCCGGTTGCCGAAGCGGTCTGTCTGGGTCGTCAGGCGCGGCGTGACGTCGAGATCGACTTCCTTTCCGTCGCGCAGGACCACGAACCGCATCGCGCGCCCCGGATTGGGGGCGACCAGCGGAGAAATCTCGGTAAAGGAGCGAATACGGGTCCCGTCGATCGAGACCACGACATCACCCGGCTGGAATCCGGCCTCTTGCGCGGCACTGTTCTCCAGCACCTTGGAGACCAGCGGATCGATCATCGGCCGGCCCATCGTCATGAAGGTGATCGAGAAGATGGCGATCGCCAGGATGAAGTTTGCGATCGGCCCCGCCGCCACGATCGCGGCGCGCTGGCTGACTCGCTTGTACATGAAGCTGACGGACTTCTCCGACTCGCTCATTGTCCCGGCGCGCTCGAAGTCGGGGGTGGAGGCGGCGTCGGAATCGCCGTGAAACTTGACATAGCCGCCCAGCGGAATGGCGGAAAGACGCCAGCGGGTGCCCCTGGCGTCGTTAAATCCGACCAGTTCGGGCCCGAAACCGATCGAGAAGGAGTCGACCTTGACCCCGTTCCACCGCGCAACGAGAAAATGCCCCAATTCGTGAAAGAAGACCACGACGGTAAGGACCGCCAGAAACGGCACGATATAGCCCAGGGCGGATATCCCCGGAATGTGCTCGAGCAGTGACATTCAATCCCCTTTGTTTCCGGCAGTTCGCGCCGGATCGACTGTATCGCTCGCCTTGCGGAAAG
This sequence comes from Alphaproteobacteria bacterium, assembly GCA_030428345.1. Taxonomy (GTDB): domain Bacteria; phylum Pseudomonadota; class Alphaproteobacteria; order Rhizobiales; family Rhizobiaceae; genus BOKV01. The sequence goes on from JAUIBM010000410.1 coordinate 836, forward strand.
GCGCAACGAAATTACCTTATCCCGGGGTTCATGGCAGCACGATGGCTGAAAGCAGACGGTCCCCGGCGCCCAATCCGCCCGCAGCGTACGGCCCGACGACCTCACCCAGGCACCAGGCCGCGACAGAAGCGAAAATGAGGCCGTCTATGCGGTCGAGAACGCCGCCATGGCCCGGAATGAGGCTGCCGGAATCCTTGACGCCAAACCGTCGCTTGATCCAGGACTCGAACAGATCGCCGCCCTGGGCCATGAGGCTGAGACCGATCGCCACCAGCCCCGCCCATGCCGACGGCGCAAGACCCAGCGCCCAAAGCAGCGCCGGACCGGCAAGCAGCGATCCGGCAATTCCGCCCGCAAACCCCGACCAGGTCTTCTTCGGAGAAATCGCAGGCGCCAGTTTCGGCCCGCCGATCGTCCTGCCGGCGAAGTATGCGAGCGTGTCGGCCGCCCAAACACAGGCGAAAACGAACAGCAGGGCGTACAGCCCCGCAATCGTCCCTCCCCGCACCGAGACCAGGGCAAGGAACGGCAGCGCCGAGTAGGCGAGCCCGACCGCCGCCCAGCACTGCGAGCCGCGCCACATCTCCCACGCGCCGATGGCCGCCACCGCGACGACGAGGAATATCACGGCGACTGGCGCGGAGGCGGCAAACCAGAGGATCAGGGCAACTGCAAGGCCGATCGCGGCGGCCAAGACTGCCGCCGGCGTGATCGCCGATGCGGTGATGCGCCGATATTCGTTGAAGATCAGCGCGGCCAGCATCACGCAAAAGACCTGGAACCAAATGCCGCCCGCCACGGCAACGCTCAGGGTGATCGCAAGCATGGCGATGGCGGAGCCGACACGCAGCGCGAATTCCGAGGAAAGGAAGCCGCGCGACGGCGAAGAACTCATGAGGCAGTTTCCCGCGCGCCGCGGGATGCAATGCCTCCGAATCGCCGATCGCGAGATGAAAAACAGCGAACCGCCTCGGCGAACTCCTCAGGGCCGAAATCCGGCCATAGCGTGTCGGTGAAAAGCAGTTCGGAATAGGCAGCCTGCCAAAGCAGGAAGTTCGACAGCCGCAATTCGCCGCTCGTGCGGATGATCAGGTCCGGATCGGGTATCCCGTGGGTTTCCAGCGCATTTTCAAACAGTTCCGGCGTGATCGTGTCGGGATCGAGCGCGCCTTGCGCGGCCATTCGCGCAAGCTTGGCGGCGGCCTGGGCGATCTCGTTGCGCGAGCCGTAGTTGAAGGCGATGACGAGATTCTGTCCGCAATTATCCGCCGTCAGCTTCTCGGCATCGACCAGCAACTGCATGACGTCGTCCGGCACACCCTCGCGCTGGCCAATCACCCTGAGGCGGACATTGTTCTGGTGAAGCTCGGCAAGATCGCGGCGGATGAACAGGCGCATCAGCGAGAAAAGCTCGCTGACCTCTGATTTCGGCCGGCTCCAGTTCTCGCTCGAAAACGAATAGAGCGTGAGATATTCGATGCCCATGTCGCGCGCCGCGCGCGACACCCGTCTGACCGCTTCCACACCGTAGCGATGTCCCGCGACCCTGGGCAACCCCCGACGAACCGCCCACCTGCCGTTGCCATCCATGATGATGGCCACGTGGCGTGGCAGCCTGTCCCTGTCCACGGTCATTTTCGGGTCCTTCCGGCATGAACGCCCAGCAATTTCGCGCGACAAGCGTCGCGCCAAGCCGGGCTGGACTATACCTGCATGATCTCGGTTTCTTTCCCTGCGACAGTCGAATCCACGATCGCAATATATTCGTCCGTCAGCTTCTGAACCTTTTCGGTCAGCGCCCGCGCCTCGTCCTGGCCGAGTTCACTGTCCTTCTCGGCTTTCTTGAGTGCGTCATTTCCGTCCCGGCGAACATGGCGGACGGCGACGCGTGCGGTCTCGGCATATTGGTGCGCCACCTTGACGAGTTCCTTGCGGCGTTCCTCGTTCAGCTCCGGCAACGGGATGCGCAGATTGGTGCCGTCAGTGATCGGGTTGAGCCCAAGCCCGGCGTCGCGAATCGCCCGCTCCACCGCGCCGACCATCGACTTGTCCCAGACCTGTACCGAAACCATGCGCGGCTCCGGCACGTTGATGGTGCCAACCTGGTTGATCGGCATGGACTGCCCATAGGCCTCCACCATGATCGGCTCCAGCAGGCTGGCCGAAGCGCGACCGGTGCGCAGGCCCGACAATTCGTGCTTCAGGGCGGCCACGGCGCCATCCATGCGTTTCTTCAGTTCATTCAGATCGAAGCCGCCTTGCGACATGCAAATTCCTCCTTGGCGCCGGCACTGCTCCGGCGAGGCGCTACCTGTCAGCCGCTCACCACGGTGCAGCGGCCCTCGCCGGATAATATCCTGGCGAATTCGCCTTCATTGTGAATTGAAAAGACTATTACGGGAATCCCGGCGTCGCGCGCAAGGCTTACCGCCGCGGCGTCCATTACCGAAAGGCCCTTTTCCAGAACCTCTGTATGGGTAAGGCGCTCGAAACGCATGGCGTGGGGATTCTTGCGAGGATCGGAATCGTAGATGCCGTCGACCTGCGTGCCCTTGAACAAGGCGTCGCAGCGCATTTCGCTGGCGCGCAGCGCCGCCGCCGTATCGGTCGTGAAGAACGGATTGCCGGTCCCGCCAGCGAAGACGACCACCTTGCCGTCGTCCAGATGCTGTTCGAGCCTGCGCTGCGAGAAGGTTTCGCTGATTTGCGGCATGTTGAGCGCGTTCAACACCACGGAACCGATTCCGAGCGCCTCCAGCGCCATGCGCATCGCGAGCGCGTTCATCACCGTTGCGAGCATGCCCATATGATCGGCCATCACACGGTCCGCGCCCTTGGCGGCAAGCGAGACGCCCCTGAAGATATTGCCGCCGCCGATGACCACGCCGACGACGACGCCCATGTCGACCGCGCGCTTGATGTCCCGTGCAAT
>JAUIBM010000411.1 GCA_030428345.1 Alphaproteobacteria bacterium
CGGCAGCCCCTCGGCGATGGCCTTGAGCGCCTCGCCCCGTGCGGAGGCGAGCGCCTGCACGATCAGGGCGCGCTGGGCCCGTGTATCCCCGGCTTCGGCAAGGTCCGCCCGAAGCGCGGCCGCCAGCCCCTGCGGATGACAAAGCGCATGTCGCCAAAGGCGATCCTGTGACCTTCCAATGTCCGTTCGAGATGGTCGGTCACACGCTGGCGCACCCAGTCCGGCGCCGAAATCGTCTGGCCCATGAACATCAGCCCGACCAGCACCCCCATCAGCGCCACCAGCATCACCCGATAGCACATCCGGACGCTGATCCGCGCGAAACGGCTGTCGCCAGCACGGCTCCGCCGGACGCCGCGGCCATGCGGCGCGATGATCGGCTGCAGATGTGGCGGAACGGTGCCCACGGCCCGTCTCCTCTGGTGTCTTTACTCCGCCCCGCGGTGGTCTAAAACCTTCGGAACATATTCACGACGGACCCGGAGGCCCCATGGTCGATGTTTCAGACACCGCACCCGAATTCACCTTGCCCCGCGATGGCGGCGAAACCGTGACGCTCTCGCAATATTCCGGACGCAAGCTGGTCCTGTTCTTCTACCCCAAGGACGACACGAGCGGATGCACGTCCGAAGCCATTGCCTTTACGGCGCTGCGCGATCGTTTCGAGGCGGCCGGCGCGGAAATCCTCGGCATGTCTCCCGACAGCCCGGCCAAGCATGACAAATTCATCGCCAAGCATGACCTGAACGTCGCCCTGGCCTCCGACGAGGAAAAGACCGTACTGGATGCCTACGGCGTGTGGAAGGAAAAGAGCATGTACGGCAAGAAATACATGGGCGTGGAGCGCTCAACTTTCCTGATCGGCAAGGACGGCAGGATTGCAAAAGCGTGGCGAAAGGTTTCGGTTCCCGGCCATGTCGAGGAAGTGCTGGAAGCCGCGCGCAAGCTCGCATGAGCGGCAATACAGCCGTCCTGCAGCGGCCGGCCTCTCTTCAGGCCGGGGCGATTGAGGCGTTGCTGACCGCCGATCCGGACCTCAAGGCCGAAAGGGCGCGACTGCTGGCGGCGACATGGTCCGGTGGCGGCCTTTCGCTGCGCGGCGCCGGACGGGTCTTCCTGCCGGATCGGCCCGGCAGGCCGGAAAAGCCGGAACTGGTGGCGCCCGGCAAGGCGCCGAAGCGCGGAATCGGCACGCCCAAGGGCCGGATCGCCCTGATCCATTCGCTCTGCCACATCGAACTCAATGCGATCGATCTGGCGCTCGACATCGTCGCGCGATTCGCCGCTCAACCGATGCCGCGCTCCTTCTTCGATGGCTGGATGACCGTGGCCGCGGAGGAATCGAAACATTTCCTGCTGTTGCGGGCGCGGCTGCAGGCGCTTGGAGCGGATTATGGCGATGTGCCGGCCCATGACGGGTTGTGGGAGGCTGCGCGCGAGACCGGCCACGACCTGACCGCCCGGCTGGCCCTGGTGCCGCTGGTGCTGGAGGCGCGAGGACTCGACGTCACCCCTTCCCTGATCGTGGCTTTCGAGCGGGAGAAGGACGAGCGCACCGCTGCGGTCCTGCGCATCATCTATGAGGACGAAAAGGGCCATGTCGCCGTAGGGGCGAAATGGTTCCGCTTTCTGTGCCGGCGCGAGGGACGCGAGCCGGGGGAAGCGTTCCGGGAACTGGTGCGCAAGCACTTCCGGGCGCCGCTCAAACCGCCCTTCAACGACCGCGCCCGCGCGTCCAGCGGGCTGACGCCGGGATTTTATCGCGTCCTCTCGCCACTCGGAAATTGACCTTACGGAAAATCGACGCGCGGGAAAGCGTTTATTAACCATGACGCGCTCTACTTGCCGGCACCAGCCAGCAAGAGAAATCCCGCGTAATGAACCGCCCTCCGCCCCGACAACCCGTTGCCGTTCCGGTTCGCGAACCGCGCAGTTTCGGCAAGCGGACGCAGCCGGTCTCGATCACCCTGGCGCGCAATGGCAGGGAACGGCGATTTGCCATCAATCCGTTCGTCGCGGTATCCGGGATCTGCCTGTTTCTGATGTTCTCGGCCGGGTATCTGGGTTCGACCGCCTATCTGATGTTGCGCGACGACCTGATCGGCATGACCCACGCGCGCAATGCCCGCCTGCTACATGAATATGAGGATCGCATTGCCGCCCTGCGCACCAATCTGGACCGCGTCACCAGCCGGCAGTTGCTCGACCAGAAGGCCATCGAGGCGAATGTCCAGAAACTGATCAAGCGGCAGGAACAGCTTGGCAACCGGAATTCGCGCCTTGGCATTGCGCTGCAGGAAGCAGGCAATCTCGGCCTCGCACCCTCCCTCAGCGCCACTTCGCAGGATGCCGCGGACCCGGTCACGACCGGTAGCGTGGAACGCCTTGCGCCGCCCAGCGGCGCAGAATCGGGGTCGATCGGCTTCTCGCTGCGCGGCTCCGCCGGCATAGGCGGCGCCGATGAAGCGAACACAAGACGCAGCTTTGTCGCCGCATCGCCCGACATGACCGATTACGGCCAGGCGCAATCGCTGTTCGCCAACATGCGCGAGAGCATCGAAACGGTCGATCGCCAGCAACGCACGCTCGTCGAGGGCCTGCGCCGCAAGGCGAATGAACGCTCGGCGCGCATCGCACGCGTGCTGAACCGCCTGAAGGTGGCGACCAGTTCGGATGACGCGGTCGGAGGCCCCTACGTTCCCGTGGAGCCGCGTGCCGATTTCGAGGCGCAGGTCGATGCGCTCGACCAGTCATTGAAGAACCTGCGCACCCTCAGCACCGATCTTGTCCGGGTGCCGGTTGCAAGTCCTGCGCCCAATGCGCCGCTGTCGAGCCCGTTCGGTGTGCGCAGCGACCCGTTTCTGGGCAAGCTGGCAATGCATTCCGGGCTGGACTTTCGCGCCACCTACGGATCGCCGGTCCTTGCCGCCGCCGACGGCAAGGTGCTCGATGCCGGCCGCAATGGCGGCTACGGCAATCTGGTAGAGATCGGCCACGGCAATGGTCTTTCGACCCGCTACGCCCATCTCAGCCGCATCGCGGTCAAGTCAGGCCAGAGCGTCAAGCGTGGGACGGTCGTTGGTTGGGTGGGAAGCACCGGCCGCAGCACCGGTCCGCATCTGCACTACGAAATCCGCCGCGGCGGTCTCGCCGTAGACCCCGCCGCCTATGTGAAGGCCGGGCGGGAACTGGCAGATGCAATGGGTGGCAAGGCAGGCTGAAGGGTTTCCCCTCAGCCGGCCTGCGCGATCACACTCAGTCGATATCGTTCACTCCGCCGCCTTCGCTGCCGGAGACCTGATGGGCGAGCGCCGCCTCCATGAAGGCATTCAGATCGCCGCCCAGAACCAGATCGGGCGAGGTGCTTTCCACGCCGGTGCGCAGGTCCTTCACCATCTGATAGGGCTGCAGCACGTAGGAGCGGATCTGGTGCCCCCAGCCGATCTCCGACTTGGCCTCGTGTTCGGCCTGGATCGATTCCTGCCGCTTCTTCATCTCCATGTCGTAGAGTCGCGCGCGAAGGGCCTTCATCGCATTGGCGCGATTCTGGTGCTGCGACTTTTCCGACGACGTGACGACAATGCCGGTGGGCAAGTGCGTGATACGCACAGCCGAATCGGTGGTGTTGACGTGCTGGCCGCCGGCGCCCGACGAGCGGTAGGTGTCGATGCGGATATCCTTGTCCTGGATATCGATATCAACATTGTCGTCGATTACCGGATAGACCCATACCGAGGAGAACGA
>JAUIBM010000412.1 GCA_030428345.1 Alphaproteobacteria bacterium
CGTCTCGGCACGCGCCATATCATGCCCGACGGAACCATCCTTTCCGTGCTTGACATGGTCGCCCGGCTGGGCGCGGTTCTCAAGGGCGGCTTCTTGGTGCACCGTCCCGATGACAAGGCGGGTTTTATCTTTCACTGGGAGCACACGCCCACGCTCCCCAAGCCAGAGGACTATGTGCTCCAGCGCAGCGCCTTGACACTTGCCGATATCTATTCCGCCGATGAATGGGAGGCGGTTCGCCCGGCCATGCCGGCACCGAGCATGGGCGAAGCTGGCCCGTCATTCCCGAGGGGGGCCGGCGCTTCCGATAGTCCGGTTCTGCAAGCGGCACGAGATGCGGCACAACCCAACATTCCGCTTTCCATGCGCGGCAATCCCAACCAACCGACTACGAGCCGTCAACAAAGGCGTGCAATGGAGAGAATCCGAAAGAAGACGGCCGGTCGGTCAAATCAAACCCGGAATATTTCTGTCCACTGACCTGATGTAGGCGCGGCGCACAGTCTTAACGCCAACCTTGAAAGTTCGGCAATCTCACTGATCGATCGGCATTCTTCGTCACGTATTCGGCGAATTTTCTCGTGTTTAGCTAGGGTGTTTGACCCCAGCTTTGTTGTTGCACTATTTTGCCAGGCTTGCAGGGACGCACTATGGGCATGTTCCAAACGGCAGCGCCACAACCTCATAGGCAGTCCGTCGAGCGACACAACATGGTCAAGAGAGCCTGAGGTCCCTTTCGAAGCGCTACGGCATCAATCCGTATCTGGTTGCGAACATATGTCGGCGCCCTAAAACACACTCCGGCTGCGCAGCGCCGCCGTCAGCGTGCCCTCGTCCAGATAGTCGAGTTCGCCGCCCACCGGCACGCCATGGGCGAGGCGGGAAATCTTGACGCCGGCCTCGGCCAGCTGGTCGGCGATGTAATGGGCGGTGGTCTGGCCCTCCACCGTGGCGTTGACGGCGATGATCACCTCGCGGATGGGCGAGCCTTCCGCCATCACGCGGTCGACCAGCGGCGCGATGTTGAGATCTTCCGGTCCCACCCCGTCGAGCGGCGAGAGCGTGCCGCCCAGCACGTGATAGAGGCAGTTCATCGCGCCGGCCCGCTCCAGCGCCCAAAGGTCGGAAACATCCTCGACCACGATCAGCGTGCCGCCCTCGCGGCGCGGATCGGAGCACAGCGTGCAGGGGTCGGAGGTGTCGACATTGCCGCAGGTGGCGCAGACGCGCACCTTCTCCGCCGCCTCGCCGGCGGCGGCGGCCAGCGGAACCAGCAATTGCTCCTTCTTCTTGATCAGGTGCAGCGCGGCGCGCCGGGCCGAGCGCGGCCCCAGCCCCGGCAGGCGGGCGAGCAACTGGATCAGGCGCTCGATTTCCGGCCCCGTGACGCTCTTTGCCATTGCGCTTTCGCCGCGATCAGAACGGGAATTTCATGCCCGGCGGGATCGGCAGGCCGGCGGTCAGCGCCTGGGTCTTTTCCGCGACCACCGCCTCGACCTTTTCCTTGGCGTCGTTATGGGCGGCGACGAGCAGGTCCTCGACGACGTCGCTCTCCTCCGGCTTCAGCAGCGAGGGGTCGATGACGACCGATTTCAGCGCGCCCTTGCCGGTGAGCGTGACGGTGACGAGGCCGCCGCCGGCTTGGCCGGTGGCTTCCAGCTCGGTCAGGCTCTCCTGCATTTCCTGCATCTTGGCCTGCATTTCCTTGACCTGGCTCATCAGGCCCAGAATGTTCTTCATGGTTCGCTTTCCTTGTCCCTGTTCGAGGTCCGGCCTCGCTCTATTCGAGGAAGTCGTCAAGCCCCTCGCGGCGTTCGGCTTCCTCGGCCGCCTGTTCGGGCGGCAATTCGCCGGGCTCGGCCTCGCGCATCTTGATGTCGACGATGCGGCTGCCGGGGAACCGGGTGAGGATCGCCTCGACCACCGGGTCGGCGCGCGCCGCCTCGGTGCGCTCGCCCATCTCGGCCTGTTCCTGCTCCTCCAGCGTCGGCATGCCGCCCTCGCGGCTGACCGCCAGCGTCCAGCGCCTGCCCGTCCACTGCAGCAGCTTCTGGCTCAGATCGTTCATGAAGGTTTTGGGCGGATCGCCGGCGAGGTTGAACTCGATATGGCCGTCGCGGAACGCCACCAGCCGCAGATTGCGGCGCAGCATGGTCTTCAGCTTGATGTCGCGCTTGTCTTCGGCGAGCAGGATCAGATCGTCGAAGCCGTCGAGGGCGATCGCTGGCGCATTCATTGGCGCGCTTGCCGGGGCCTCTGCCGGTTCCGCGCGCATTTCCGGCCGGGCCTCGCGCATCGCCGCGCGCTGGCCGGTATCCTGCGTTGCTTGCGCGGATGGCCGGGAGAAGCCGGGGGAGGCTGCCTGCGCCGATGCGCCGCGCCCGGCGCCCGGGCCGGCTTGTGCCGCGCCGCCTGGGCCCGACTGGGGCGATCCGCCGGCCTTGTCCTCGCCCAGCATGCGGATCAATTCGTCCGGCGCGGGCAGGCTGGCGGCGTGGGCGAGGCGCACCAGCACCATGTCGGCGGCGGCGAGCGCGCGCTCGCTTGCGCCCACCTCCTCGATGCCCTTGAGCAATATCTGCCAGGCCCGCGCCAGCGTGCGCACCGACAGGGAAGCGGCGAATTCCGCCCCGCGCCGGCGCTCGGTCTCCGGCAGCGCCACGTCGTCGGCGGGATTGGGCACATATTTGAGGCGGGTGACGTAGTGGACAAAATCGGCGAGGTCGGCCAGCACCACCGCCGGGTCGGCGCCGATATCGTACTGGTCGCGCAATTCCGCCAGCGCCGCGGCGATGTCGCCGCGCATCAGCTGCTCGAACAGGTCGATGACGCGCGCCCGGTCGGCAAGGCCCAGCATGGCGCGCACGCTGGCCGCCTCGATCCGCCCGGCCGAATGGGCGATGGCCTGGTCGAGGATCGACAGCGCGTCGCGCACTGAGCCTTCCGCGCCGCGCGCCACCAGCGCCAGCGCGTCATCCTCGATCTCGACCTTTTCGCTGGTCGCGATCTTCGCCAGATGCGCGGCCATCGTCCCCGCGTCGATGCGGCGCAGGTCGAAGCGCTGGCAGCGCGAAAGCACGGTCACGGGAACCTTGCGGATTTCGGTGGTGGCGAAGACGAATTTCAGGTGCTCCGGCGGCTCCTCCAGCGTCTTCAGCAGGCCGTTGAAGGCGTTGCGCGAGAGCATGTGCACTTCGTCGATGATGTAGACCTTGTAGCGGGCGATCGCCGGGGCGTACTGCACCGATTCGATGATGTCGCGAATGTCGTCGATGCCGGTGTGGGAGGCGGCGTCCATCTCGATCACGTCGACATGGCGGCCCTCCATGATCGCCCGGCAATGCTCGCCCTCCTGGCGCACGTCGATGGTCGGCGCGTCGATGCCCTCGCGCTCGTAATTGAGGGCGCGCGCCAGGATGCGGGCGGTGGTGGTCTTGCCGACGCCGCGCACCCCGGTGAGCATATAGGCCTGCGGGATGCGGTCCTGCGCGAAGGCGTTCTTGAGGGTGCGCACCATCGGCGCCTGGCCGATCAGCTCGCCGAAATGGCGCGGGCTCTGCGCGAGGGGACACGGCCAAGGGCCTCGGCCGGGCTGGCGCTGCATGTTCTGGAGGTGCTGGAAGCGCAGGGCGTGGCCAAGGGCGCAGTCGACTTCGTCATCGTCACCCACATTCACCTCGATCACGCTGGCGGCGCGGGTGCGCTGCTGCAGCACCTGCCCAACGCAAAACTGGTGGTTCAC
>JAUIBM010000413.1 GCA_030428345.1 Alphaproteobacteria bacterium
GGGTGACGGCGCGGTTCCATACCGCCGGCGATACCATGAGCGCGATCAGACCGGCGCTCAGGAAACCAAGGGCGAAATACAGGATGCCTTCAAGCACGAGCAGCTTCCATTGGCGATGCGGTGACGGCTCATGATGGCATGAACGCCACGCCTGCGCTACGTCAACACGTCAATTGCATTATGCCAGCCAGTCTTGGCCACGCTCCGTGTCACTATTAGAACGGATTGTTCGTCGGCAAGCGAGTCATCTTCAGATAGCCAAGATTTACCCCAAGTCGAGCGCCAACGCCTGTGCTGATTGGCACAATGTTGACGCCTTCGCGGCCAAGCACCGTGACGCCCAGCCCTCCGACCGCGAATGCCGAGCCGGAAATGCCAAAAAAGCGATTATAGACGAAATCGACCGACGGCAAGTTGTAGACCAGCATCATCGTGCGATTTCCCTCAAGCCCCACATCGAAGCCCGCAGAGGGACCCTGCCAGTAGACCATGTGGTCGCCGGCATTCTTGGTGTAGAGCTTGCCTTCCCCGTATCGCAGTCCGCCAATGAACGCTGCTCCCGCCTCCTGGCCCAGAATATAGCCATTGGGCATGCCGTTCTTGGCGAAAATGCGTTCCACGGCGGAAGCGAGCGCGCCGGAGGCCGCGCCGAAGAAGCCGTGCCCGGCGTCGACCACTTCCTGCATGGTGTAATATTGCGCCGCCTGGGCGCGGGCCTGGCCGGGATGCAGCGCGAGAAGCATGCCTGAAAACGCAAGAGCGACGAATAGGAGCGCGGCTCGCAACCGTGCGGCGGGCTTGCGGATAAGCGTCATGATGGGTCCTTCAGGGGATTGCGTCTTTTCGGGTGTATTTTGCGATAATGCCGCCAAATGCATTTACAGAAGGTTTACCTGTCGCCGGCCGCGGCTTCTGCGGTTTTCCATCGCCTCGCAATTGTGTATCGAAACGGGACGAATATGTGGCGCCGATTCGCTGTCGCCGAAACCCGGCGAGGCGAGAACAGCGGAGAATGCCGGACATGCAGAAACTGCCCGACCTCAGCCCCCTCGATCTTGCCGCCCTGTTGTGCAGCCGGGTTTGCCACGACATCATTTCCCCGGTCGGCGCCATCGCCAACGGCCTGGAACTGATGGATGAATCCGACGACGAGGAGACGCGCGAGATCGCCTTCTCCCTCATCCGGTCTTCGGCCACCAACGCCTCGGCCAGATTGCAATATGCCCGCATCGCCTTCGGAGCGGCCGGCTCGGCGGGCGCGGACATCGACACGGGCGACGCCGAATCGGTGGCGCGGGGCTATTTCGCCAATGAAAAGAAGCTGACGCTGGAATGGAACGGCGCGCGGGCGCTGCTGCCGAAGAACCAGGTCAAGCTGCTGCTCAACCTGCTGCTCGTCGCCGCCGGCGCCGTGCCCCGGGGCGGCGTCATCAAGGCCGAGATCGTGACGGGCGGCGAAAAACCGGTCCTCATCGTCACGGCCACCGGCCCGACGGCGCGGGTGCCGCCGGTATTCCTGGCGCTGATCAACGGCCAGTTCGAGGAGCATCTGGACGCGCATGCCGTCCAGCCGCTCTATGCGCTCAAGCTCGCCGAATCCGCCGGTTATGAGGTCGGCGCGACGATTTCCGGCGAGAGCGTGGTGTTCTCGGCCAGATAGTCTCCGTCGCTGGGGGCGGGAAGTTCGCCGCCCCTGCGCTCCGCCAATGCCAGGGCAGGCGGGGTTCAACCCGCCTTTGCGTAATCCGACATGGGCGGACAGGCGCAGACCAGGTTCCGGTCGCCGAAGACATTGTCGATGCGCGCGACCGGCGGCCAGTATTTTCCGGCCAGGCCGCGGCCAGCCGGATCGGCCGCAATTGCGCGTGAATAGGGATGCTCCCACGCATCGCCGGTCAATGCCTCCGCGGTGTGCGGCGCATTGGCGAGCGGATTGTCCGTCCCCCATTCTCCGGCCTCGACGCGCCCGATCTCGGCGCGGATCGCCGCCATCGCCTCGATGAAGCGGTCGAGTTCGCCCTTCGGCTCGGATTCCGTCGGCTCGACCATCAGCGTCCCGGCGACCGGCCAGCTCATGGTCGGGGCGTGAAAGCCGTAATCGATCAGGCGCTTGGCGATGTCGTCGACGCTGACATGGGCGCTGTCCTTCACGCCGCGCGTGTCGAGGATGCACTCATGCGCGACGAAGCCATTGCGCCCGCGATACAGCACCGGAAAATGCGGATTGAGCCTTGCGGCCAGATAGTTGGCGTTGAGGATCGCCATCGCGGTGGCGTGCGTCAGCCCCCGGCCGCCCATCATGCGGATATACATCCAGGTGATCGGCAGGATGGAGGCGGAACCCTGCGGCGCGGCCGAAACGGCGTGATCGCTCCCCTCGGCCCAGTGGCCCGGCAGGAACGGGACCAGATGCGCCGCGACGCCGATCGGCCCGACGCCCGGTCCGCCGCCGCCATGGGGGATGCAGAAGGTCTTGTGCAGGTTCATGTGGCAGACATCGGCGCCGAAATCGCCCGGCCGCGCCAGTCCGACCAGGGCGTTGAGATTGGCCCCGTCCAGATAGACCTGCCCGCCATGTGCGTGGACGGTCGAGCAGATGTCGACGATCTCCTCCTCGAACACGCCATGGGTGGAGGGGTAGGTGATCATGAAGGCGGCGAGCCTTCCGGCATGCTCGGCGGTCTTCGCACGCAGGTCTTCCAGATCGACATTGCCATTGGCGTCGCAGGCGACGACGACGACTTCCATGCCGGCCATGTGGGCCGACGCCGGATTGGTGCCGTGCGCGGAAGACGGGATGATGCAGATGTCGCGGCCGGCGTCGCCGCGCGATTCATGATAGCGGCGGATCGCCAGCAAGCCGGCATATTCGCCCTGGCTGCCGGCATTGGGCTGGAACGATACCCGCGCGAAGCCGGTGATCTCGCAAAGCCAGCGATCCAGATCCTCGATCATGGATTGATAGCCGGAGCGGAAGGCCGCCGGGGCGAAGGGATGGGCGTCGGCGATGGCGGACCAGCTTACCGGCATCATCTCGGCGGCTGCGTTCAGCTTCATGGTGCATGAGCCGAGCGGGATCATCGTGCGGTCGAGCGCCAGGTCCTTGTCCATCAGCAGGCGCAGATAGCGCATCATCGCGGTTTCGGAGCGATGGGCGCTGAAGGCTTCCTGGGTCAGGAATTCCTCGCCGCGCGCCGTGCCGCAAAGCGGACCGTCCGCCTCATTCGGCGCTTCCACGCCGAAGACCGCGCCCAGCGCCGCCAGTTCATCCTCGCCGCAGGTCTCGTCGAAGGCGATCGAGACCCTGCCGTCGCCGGCGTGGCGCAGCAGCAGGCCGCGCGCCGCGGCAGCCTCGATGGTCGCCTGCGCCTTCGCGCCCATGTCGATGGTGATGGTGTCGAAGAAATCGGCATTGACCAACGCAATTCCGGCCGCTTTCAGACCGGCGGCGAAGCGCGCCGCGAGTGCGTGAATGTCGAGCGCGATGTCGATGAGGCCCCTCGGGCCGTGCCAGATCGCGTAAGCCGCCGCCATGTTGGCGAGCAGCGCCTGCGCGGTGCAGATGTTGGAGGTGGCCTTTTCGCGCCTGATATGCTGTTCGCGCGTCTGCAGCGCCAGGCGATAGGCCGGGCGGCCCTGCGCGTCGACCGACTGGCCGACCAGGCGGCCGGGAATGAGCCGCGTCAGCGCATTGCTCACCGCCATATAGGCGGCGTGCGGACCGCCATTGCCCATCGGCA
>JAUIBM010000414.1 GCA_030428345.1 Alphaproteobacteria bacterium
TGGTCGATCTGGCCGGCGACGCCGAGCTTCTGGGCATGGCGCGGGGCGTCGCCTTCCGGCTTGTCGAAAATCTCGGCGTCATCGAGCGGCGCGAGATCGCTTCCGACATCCAGGGGCTCGACCAGCAGATGCGCGCCGGGCTGCGCCGCCATGGCGTGCGCTTCGGAGCGCACCATATCTTCGTTCCGGCCCTGCTCAAGCCCGCGCCAAGCGGCCTGATCTGCCTGCTCTGGGGCCTCAAGCATGACCGTCTCGACGAAGCCGGGCTGACCGAAATCCCCAACATGCTCGCCGCCGGACGCACCTCCTTTCCGGCCGACGCTTCGATCGACGCGGAAATCTACCGGATCTGCGGCTTCCGGGTGCTGGGCCCCAAGGCTGTACGCATCGACATTCTCGAACGCCTCGCCGATCTCATCCGCCCGGCGCTTGCCTGGAAGCCGACGACAGGCGCACGCGCTCCCGAGGGCGCGGTCGACGGTCGCAGCTTCACGGTCACCCCGGCCATGCTTTCCATCCTCGGCTCGACGCATGAGGACATGGAAAAGATCCTGAAGGGTCTTGGCTATCGCGGCGAACCCAAGCGCGAGGAAGATATTGCCGCCATGCGCGCCAGGGCCGAGGCTCAGGCGCCCAAACCGGCTCCAGCCGAAGCGCCGGCAACGCCGTCGCAGGCGACGCCCGTGGCGGACGCCGATGCTTCCGCCCCACAAGGCGGCGACGAAGCGCAGCAGCCGGCGGAGGCAGTGGCGCAACCTGCGGACACGAATGAGCCGACACCGAGCCAGGCCGCCGATTCCCCGCCCGCCACCGAGGACGCGGTGAGTGAGGAACCGGCGGGCGTGCAAGCGCCGATCGAGGCGGACGGCGCGCAAGGCGACGCATCCCCGGTCGAGAGCGCCGAAGCAACGCAGGAAACGGGCCCGACCGAAACAGCGACGACCGAGCCCGCCGAACCCGCGCAGAATTCCGCCGCAACCGCAAAGACGGGCGACGAGGATGCCGCCGAAGAGCGGTTGGTGATCCTGTGGCGAACAAGCCGGCAGGACGGCCGCCAGCGCCAGGGTCATGGCGATCAGCGGGCGAATGGCGACCGCCGTCGCGGGCGGCAGAACAATGCGCCCGGCGCTGCCGCTGCCGGGCGGCGCGGCGCGGCGCCGCAGACGGAGCATGCAGGCGACAAATCGGCGCATGCCGATGGCGACAAGCGGAACAAGTCGAGAAGGGGCGAGCGCCATGGCGGCCAGAGGGCTCCGGGTGGCTCCAGGAGCGATGGCGGACGCCGCGAGGATTTCCGGGGCGGCAAGAAGCGCGACGACCGGCAACAGGATGCCGCAAGTCACGCCCCGCGAAAGCAGGTCGAGCGCCCGGTCGATCCCGACTCGCCCTTCGCAAAGCTTCTCCAGTTGAAGGCGGAGATGGAAAAGCGCGGTGGCTGAACCCTCGGGGCGCGTCGACAAATGGCTCTGGCACGCCAGGGTCACAAAGACGCGCACATTGGCCCAGCGCCTCGTGATTGGGGGAAAGATACGCATCAATCGCGTCAAGACCGACGATCCCGCGCAGAAGATCAAGATCGGCGACGTGCTGACGATAACGCTCGAAAAGCGCATCCTGATCTACGAGGTCGTCGATTTCGCCGAGCGCCGGGGCCCCTATTCGCAGGCGCGTCTGCTGTTTCGCGACCTTACCGAACCGGCTGCCGAAACAGCCGAATCCCGGCAGGAACCCGCACCCGACCCGCGCGCGCCGGTTTGGGAGGAAATCCGGCGCGGACATGGGGCCGGCAACCGGAAATCATTTCGTCCAGGCGGCAGGGCGCGGCACAAACATTCTTGAAGCGCCATTTCAAACGCGCTACCCACTGCGCGCCGCAAGCCAAGCCATTGAAGATCGAAGCGGCAAGCCGCCGGAGCATTCCCCATGACCTACATCGTCAATGACAACTGCATCAGGTGCAAATACATGGACTGCGTCGAAGTCTGTCCGGTGGACTGCTTCTACGAAGGCGAGAACATGTTGGTCATTCATCCCGATGAATGCATCGATTGCGGCGTGTGCGAACCGGAATGCCCGGCCGAGGCGATCAAGCCCGATACCGAACCGGGGCTCGAGAAATGGCTGAAGCTCAACGCCGAATACGCCGAGAAATGGCCGAATATCACGGTCAAGCGCGAAGCGCCCGAAGATGCGAAGGAATGGGACGGCGTCGAAGGAAAATTCGAGAAATTCTTCTCCGCCGAGCCGGGCCAGGGCGACGGCTGATCGCGACTGATCGGCATTTTTGCAGCCACATCGCCCGTTATGGCGCGACGATATTGCTCGCACTTGCGGAAAAAATTGATTTTCGCGGAATTATGACGTATAGTGCGCATAATTGAGCATTTTCGCCCGGCGGAGCATCTCCGCCAATCGCACCAGAGGAATCACCCATCCGATCCAGTCGGTACAAAGCGACGGGGCCGGGCTTGAGGCCCGGAACTCACAACCGCTTGAACGTCGGCGCGGCTGATTCTGCTCATTGAGCGACAAGTGAGTCACCACCCACGAACATCAGAGTGGGTAGCTCAGTTTGTCGCCTCTGTGAAGGGCGACTTTGCGGCAATCCCGGACACGGGCCAACAGGGAGTATCCGTACGAATGGCTACCATCAAGAAGACCACCCAGCGGCAGGGCTACAAGACCGGCGAGTACATTGTATACCCCGCCCATGGCGTCGGGCTCATCACTTCCATCGAGGATCTCGAGGTGGCAGGCCAGAAGCTGGAGCTTTTTGTCATCAATTTCGAGCAGGACAAGCTCATCCTCCGGGTGCCGGTGACCAAGGTCGTTTCCGCGGGCATGCGCAAGCTTGCAGAACCCGAGGAAATCGAGAAGTCGCTCAAGACGGTGCAGGGCCGCGCGCGCGTCAAGCGCACGATGTGGAGCCGCCGCGCGCAGGAATACGAAGCGAAGATCAATTCGGGCGACCTGGTGTCGATCGCCGAAGTGGTGCGCGACCTGCACCGCGCCAGCGACCAGCCGGAGCAATCCTATTCCGAGCGCCAGCTCTATGAATCGGCGCTCGACCGCATGGCGCGCGGCGGCATGGTGGGCGGGTTTTGCGCAATTTGGGTGCCGTCACCTGTAGAGATCGGCGACATAATGGAAAAAATGCAACGCGCATCTTACGATCTGCCACTTCCATATGAACTTGCACAGGATTATGCCCTGCGCGTGGTAATGGAACAGGCGTCAATCCTGTCGCGACTGGACCACGCTGGCCAGTTGATGATTTGCACCAGCGTACCCGCGATCCGGCGCGCGCGAGATATGGGCGTGCCGGCGGCAATCCTGCATCTTGAGGGGGCCGAGGCCATCGGCGCGGGACTTGCCGAACTGGATGTCCTGTGGCGTGCGGGCCTGCGCTCTCTGGGGCCGGTCTGGTCGCGTCCGACCCGGTTCTGCGACGGGGTGCCGTTCCGCTTTCCGTCCGGCCCTGATACCGGCGGCGGCCTGACCGAAGCCGGACGTGCCCTTGTCAGCCGCTGCGCCGAACTGGGTATTCTCGTTGACCTGTCGCACATGACCGAGGCGGGTTTCTGGGATGTGGCAGATATGGGTGTGCCTCTGGTCGCGACCCATTCCAATGCCCATGCGCTCTGTCCCATCTCGCGTAACCTGACCGATGATCAGCTGCGCGCGATTGCCGAGAGTGACGGGATGGTGGGGCTGAATTTCGCGGTGGCCTTTCTGCGTG
>JAUIBM010000415.1 GCA_030428345.1 Alphaproteobacteria bacterium
TCGCGCCGCTTCGGTATCGAAATTCACGATTGCGCGTCGTTGAGCGAGCATCAGTTCGACGAACTGTTTGAGAGCGTACTCACGCGGCCGATGGATTTCGCGCACGACGAGCTTTTCCAGATCGTGCTGTTCCGCGGCATGGCGGGCGGCGACGTCATGCTCACTCGTGCCCATCACATCCTCGTCGATGGACATTCGATGCTTATCCTGGCGGAGGAATTGCTGATGAACCTGATCGGTATCCCGCAATTCGCCCGGCCGGTCAGCCATGTCACCTATCTGCAGGAACACGAGACTCCCACCGTCGCGCGCAGGAAGGAGATCGACGCCTACTGGACGAACCTGCTCCTGCCCGCGCTACCTTCGCCCGGCGCAGACGATTTCGGGACTGGCGCGGAAATCCCGATGCGCAACTACTCGGGGGAGCATTTCGTAACGCTGGCGCGCAAATTCGATCGCCGCGCATATGAGGACCTGCCGCGACGCCTGGGCGAGAACAGGCTCAGCAGTTTCACGCTGGCGTTTTCCGCCTTTGCCCAGTCCTTTCTCGAACTGTCGGGGCTGCCCGGCGTATATCTGATCACGAATGTCGATCGCCTGTCGCCGGCGTTGAAGCATTATGCGGGCAATGCGGCGCAACTGATGCCCATACGTTGCGAGGCGGAGGGGGAAGAGGGGTTTGTCCGGTTCGCCGATCGCATCGACAGGCAGATGAAGCGCAGCCTTGAATTTCTGCCGACCGACGCCGGCTCGCCGCTGCAGCGGTTCGACCATGCGGTCGCCGCGCAGGGCGGGCGTCTTTGCCAGATCCATTGCGGCGAGATCTTTCAGTCGCAACGCGCGAAATCCTCCCTTTTCGGCAAGGGGATGGAAACGCCGGTAGGGGTTGCGCAGAAGGCCGGGCCGCTGACCATCACCCAGCTTGACGCCGGGAAGCAGCGTTTCAGCCCCTACAGCCTGCGATTCTGGATTTTCCGCGATGCCGACCACGTGCACTTCGACGTGTCGTTCCACGCCAATCTTTTTCCGGAGGCGAATGTCGCCAAACTGTTCGACCGACTTGTCGAAAAGCTTGGATTTGCCCCTTAGTAACGCGTCGCGGCCGGATCGAGGCGGGCGGGATCGCGCGATCAGGCCGGAAAGGCGGTCGCCTTTTCCTGACCCGCCAGGCGAGCCAGCATCCCCGGTTGGCGCTTGCGCCGCCACTGCGCCTCCAGCGCCATGCATCCCCATATGATGCCGATCAGCAGATAGTGGTGCCGCCAGTGATCGGTGTCGATCACCATGCCCATCAGCACATGGCCAATGAACACGATATAGGCGATCTGGTGCCACAATTGCCATGGGCGCGGCCGGAACAGCAGCTTGAAGCCGCGAATGACCGTCCACACCATCATCGTCATCCAGGAATAGAATCCCAACCAGCCGTAATCCATCAGCGCCTTGAGATAGAGATTGTGCGTGTCCTCGGGGAAGATGTGGCCGAATTCCAGGGGGCCGATGCCGAGCGGCTTTCCGGTGGCGATCAGCAGGCCGAGCCAGTGCCGCGCAAAGCGGCCTTCGCGCCCCCCGTCATAGTCCTGGACCACTTTCACGCGTTGCTGCACCAGATCGGCGATCGCCGGCACATGCATCGCCACGGCGAGCAGCAGGATGATTGCGGCGAAGCCGGCAAAGCCCAGCGCGATGTATTTGAAGCGGATGCGCGAGCTCTGCTCGTTGATGATCATCAGCATGTAGAGCAACAGGACCGACACCACGGTAAGGCCCCAGGCGGCGCGGGAGAACGACAGGAACTCGGCGAACAGCAGGATCAGCAGTGCCGCCGTGCGCAGCGGCAGGCGGGCGATCGAGCCGCTCAGCACGCCATGCATCATGCAGAGGATAGGCGGCACCAGAAACGGGCCGAAGACATTGGGATCCTGGAAGGCGCCCATGGCCCGCGAATAGCGCGTGAAGATGTGAAAGCCGGGAACCCAGAAATATCCCAGAATTCCCAGGAGCGCGGTAATCACGGCGGCCGCGACATAGGCCTTGAAGATCAGCGGCAGGCGGTTCGCGTCAGCCGCGATGACGCAGGCGAAGAACACCGCCGACAAGGCCAGGAACAGCGATGTCGCCACATAGATGATTCCGCGCGGCCAGTCGTCGAGCTGGAAGGAGGAGATGATGCCGCCGCAATTGAACAGCAACAGCAGGGCGAGCAGCGGCACAACCGTACGCGGAATGCGCATGCCGGCAATGACCCAGATCCCCAGAAGGCCGGTCAGGAAAAGCTCGTAGGGCGCAGGTTCGTAGATGACGAACCCGCCCAGGAACACCGCGAACGCCAGCGCCGCATTGGCGACCGCCCGCCCGCCCAGCAGCAGCTTGACGGCGCTGGCGCCTTCGCCGTTGCGCCTGAACGCGCGATGGCGAGGCGGCCGGGAGAACCCGTGCGTGGCGACGGTCAGGCTCAATAGGCGTTTTCCGAGTTCAGGATCCTGAAAGGCGTCATCGCCACGATGTAGAGATCGAGCAGTAACGACCAGTTCTCGATATAGTAGAGGTCGAAATTGACGCGCTGGCGGATCTTTTCCTCATCGTCCACCTCGCCGCGCCAGCCATTGATCTGGGCCCAGCCGGTCACGCCCGGCTTCACCTTGTGACGCGCGAAGTAGCCGTCGACGACCTCATCCCACAATTTGTTGTGTGTGTGCGCGTTTACCGCGTGCGGCCGTGGTCCCACGAGAGACAGATCGCCCCGCAGCACGTTGAACAGTTGCGGCAGTTCGTCGATCGACGTCTTGCGAATGAAGCGGCCCACCCGCGTCACCCGCGGATCGTTCCGGGTCACCACCTGCTTGGCGTCCGGATCGGCCATCTCGTGATACATTGAGCGGAACTTCAGGACGTCGATCACTTCGTTGTTGAAGCCGTAGCGCTTCTGGCGGAACAGGATCGGCCCGCGGCTCTCCAGCCGGATGGCGATGGCGGTCGCGAGCATCAGCGGCGAAAGCAGCACCCCCGCCAGAACGGAAAGCACAATGTCGAAGCCGCGCTTCATCATCGCGTCCCAATCGGCGATCGGCTTGTCGACCACGTCCAGGAAGGCGAGCGGCCCTTCATAGGAATAGGAGCGGGGCCGGAAGCGCAATTCGTTCGAATGGGCCGACAGGCGGATATCGACGGGCAGGACCCACAATTGCTTCAGCAATTGCAGGACGCGGCTTTCCGCCGAGAGCGGCAGCGACACGATCAGCATGTCGACCCGGGCCATGCGCGCGAATTCGACCAGTTCGGAAACCGTACCTAGCTTGGGATAGCCGGCGACGATGAGCGGCGAGCGCCTGTCGTCGCGGTCGTCGAAAATGCCGCAGATCCGGATGTCGCTGTCATTCTGCGTTTCCAGCGAGTGAATGAGTTCGGCGGCCGGCTGGCCGCCCCCGACGATGACGGCGCGCCGCTCGAGCCGGCCGTTGATCATGGCGCGCCGCACAAAGAAGGCGACGGCGCTGCGATAGACCAGCAGGAACAAGGTGCCCGCAATGAGCCAGCTGCCAAGCCAGACGCGCGAATAATGCCCGGAGAGCTTGGTGAAGAAGCCGATTGCGGTCAGCGCGAGGATGGCCATGCCGAAGCCGGCAAGGGCCTTGGCCGTCTGCCTCAGGAAGCTGCGCAACACCGTTACCTGGTATCCCGCCATGGTCTGGACGAACAGAACGGCCAGCGCCGATCCGAAGAACGCCGCACCGCCA
>JAUIBM010000416.1 GCA_030428345.1 Alphaproteobacteria bacterium
GCGCCGTGCTTGGTGCGGTGCGAATTGTCGATGCCATAGCGGCTGCAGAGCGCGTCGAGCGAATTGGGACCCATGGGATGGCGCTTGCGCGCCAGCTGCAGGGTGTCGACCACACGCTCGGGCCCGATAGCCGGGACACCCAGGCGCGCCAGCTCGGCATTGATGAAGCCCATGTCGAAGGATGCGTTGTGCGCGACAAGATTCGCACCCGTAACGAAGTCCATGAATTCCTGCGCAATCGCCGCGAATACCGGCTTGTCTGCCAGAAAGGCGTCGGTGATGCCGTGCACCCGCAGCGCGTCGGGATGGACGACCCGTCCGTCGGGATTGATGTAGACGTGGAAATTGCGGCCCGTCGGAAACATGTTCTCCAATTCGACGGCGCCGATTTCGATCACCCTTTCGCCTTCTTCGGGTCGAAGGCCGGTGGTCTCGGTGTCGAAAACGATCTCACGCATGGGCGGCTTATCCTCGATGGCCTGGTGTGGAGGCGAGAATCGCGCATCGCGGGCCGCAAATAAAGCCCCGCCGAATCACTTGGGCGCAGAACCGGAGGGGACGGGCCTTCCGTCCGGCTTCCACCTGCCCGAGCGGACCGCGTCGACAATCTCGGCCACCCGGGTGCGGGCCGCTTCCATGCCGTCATCGGTGAGCACCAGAAAATCCGCCTTTTCCCGCTTCTGTGCATCGGGCGTCTGGCGGGCGAGTATCGACTCGAACTTTTCCGCTGTCATTCCCGGACGGGCAAGCACCCGTCGGCGCTGTTCTTCCGGCGCGGCGGTGACGACCACGACCCCGTCGACGCGCTTCTCGCCGCCATTTTCGAACAGCAGCGGGATATCGAGCACCACGAGGTCGGCGCCGCCGGCGCGCGCCGCATCCAGAAAGGCGATTTCGGCTTCACGCACCATCGGGTGGACCGCCGCCTCCAGCCGTTTCAACGCCTCGGTATTGCCGAGCACCCGCCTGGACAGTTCGACCCGATCGACCACGCCATCATGCGTGGAGCCCGGAAACAGCGCCTCGATCACCGGGACAGCCCGGCCGGAATAAAGCGCGTGCACGGTGGCATCGGCATCGTGGACGGGCACGCCCAGATCGCGAAACATCGCGGCCGTGGTCGACTTGCCCATGCCAATCGACCCGGTGAGGGCGAGGATGATCACCTTGCAGCACTCCTGCGTTCGATCTCGGCCAGCATGTGGGTCCGCAATTGGGCGTCAACTGCCGGGCGGAGGCCGAACCAGCGCTCGAATCCCGGTACGGCCTGATGCAGCAACATGCCCAGGCCGTCGACGGTTTCCAGGCCGCGCCGGCGGGCGACCTCAAGCAGCGGGGTCCGCAGCGGCGTATAGACGATATCGGCGACGATCGCGCCGGCGCGGGCCCGCGCCAGATCGACCGGCGGATCGCCTTGCCCGCCCATGCCGAGCGTTGTCGTGTTGACGACCAGCCCGCACGCCCCGACAAGCGTGGGCGCCATGTCCCAGTCGCTGACCGCGACAGCGGGGCCGAAGGCATCTGCAAGGTCTTGGGCGCGCCGGCGGGTGCGGTTCACCAGATGCACCCTTTCGACGCCCGCAGAGATGAGGGCGTGGATCACCGCCCGGCAGGCGCCGCCAGCGCCAAGCACGAGCGCGGTATCGCATTCGCGCCATCGCGGTGCGTGATCGTCCAGATTGGCGGCGAATCCATAGCCGTCCGTGCAGGAGCCGAAGAGCCTTTCGCCCTCCGTCCAGACCGTATTGACCGCGCCGATCGCCCGGGCGTCGGCGTCGAGCACGTCGCACAGGGCGAAGGCGCTTTCCTTGTGCGGCAGCGTTACATTGCCGCCGGCGAACCCGGCGGCCTCCAGCCCGCTGAGAAAGGCGGCAAAGCCGTCGGGCTCAACCGCGACGGCGCGATAATCCCCGTCGATGGCGTGGCGCTTCAGCCAGAAGCCGTGCAGGACCGGGGAGAGCGAATGGGAAACCGGCCAGCCGGCGACGAACGCGTTGATCATTCCGGCTCCGTCAGCGATCCAGCAGGCCCAACGCGCGCAATTGCCCGATCAGGGGCAGCAGGGGAAGGCCGATGATCGAGAAGAAATCGCCCTCGATCGATTCGATCAGCTGCGCGCCCTCGCCCTCGACCTGATAGCCGCCGACGCTGGTCAGCGCCTTGTCGCCGACACGGGCGAGATGGCGGCCGACAAATCCGGGTTCGAGCTCACGGAAGCGGATATGCGACGTTTCAAGATGCGACCAGAGCACCTCGCCGGCCCGCATCAGGCAGATCGCCGTGTGCAGCTGATGGGTACGGCCCGAAAGCGCCAGCAATCGGCGGCGGGCGGCTTCCATGTCGGCCGGCTTGTGCAGCAATTCGCCCGCCAGCTCCAGGGTCTGGTCGGATCCGATGACCACGGCGGACGAAAAGCGGCCCGAGACTTCATCGGCCTTCGCCTGGGCCAGCACCACGGCTATGTCCGCCGCATCAGCGCCGGAATCGACGAGCGGCTGTTCGACGGCGCGCTCATCCAGCCGCGCGGGTTCGACAGCGAATTCGATGCCGGCATTGCGCAGCATTTCGGCGCGATATCGGCTGCCGGACGCCAATATGAGCGTCGCTTCGGTCCGGTCGTTCATTTTTCATAGCCTCCCGCGCTGTTGGCAGCCAGATGCTCGGCGCGCAGCGCCAGAATCGCGGCGGCCGTCTCCTCGATCGATTTGCGCGAAACGTCGATCATCGGCCAGCCTTTGCGCGTACAAAGCTTGCGTGTAAAGGCCAGTTCCTCGGCAATGCTCGCCCGGTCGACATAGGACGGGCTCGGCAGCAATGCGGCGCCCTGACCGAGAATGCGGTTCTGGCGCACCTGATGCACGCGATCGGTCGTCGCAATCAGCGCAACCACCAGAGGATGGCGCGCCCTTGAGATTTCCGGCGGAAGCTCCACCCCTGGCACGATCGGCACATTGGCCGTCTTGATGCCGCGATTGGCCAGATAGATGCTCGTCGGCGTCTTGGAGGTGCGGCTGATCCCGATGAGAATGACGTCCGCTTCCTCGATATTGTCGGGCAGGACCCCGTCGTCATGCATCACGGTGAAGTTCAGCGCGTCGATGCGGCTGAAATATTCGGCGTTGAGTTCGTGTTGCGCGCCGACCTTTCGCGCGCTGGCGACGCCCAGATAGGACTGAAATATCTGGAAGATCGGGTCGAGCAGGGAGCCGCAGGGCGTCCCCATCTGCCGACAGCGCGCCTGCAGCTCTTCCACAAGCTCGGGATCGGTGATCGTGCACAGGACGATGCCGGGCTCGCGGTCGATCGCCTCGATGATCTTTTCCAACTGCTTGCGGCTGCGCACCAGCGGGTAGACATGCTCGATCGCCTGCGTGCCCTTGTATTGCGACGTCACCGCCCGGCTCGCCGCGATGAGCGTTTCTCCGGTCGCATCGGAGATCAGATGCAGGTGAAAGAAGGTGTCGATCTGCGGCAAGGCGGCGCCCGATCCTGTGGAGAACGGTGGACAAATGCGACCGGCGGCCCGCATGGCCGCAATCCATGCCCACTGAGCCGTTTTGCCTCAACAATCGCATGGTTGCAAAAGCAATCGCCCAGGGCCTGTTAATTACGGGGGTTGCGGGAGATGTTCACACAAGTGCGAAAGCCATCCTCAGGCTGGGCGGGACGACGCGGCGTGCAGGGGTCTGAATCAGAAGTTAATTTTCCGTTATCCCCATTATCCCCCTTCGCG
>JAUIBM010000417.1 GCA_030428345.1 Alphaproteobacteria bacterium
GCTGGATGGCGTCGCCGCCGCCCCTCGTCGTCGGGCACGGCCTGAACGCCATCCAGCCCGCCTTCGAGCGTCAGAAGCAAGGCGTGTCGGCGGCCAAGGTCGTGGTGACGCTGTAAGGCCTGGCAGTTTCTTCCGTCGCGCAATTCACATTCGTGAAAGTTTCCTTCCTGTTCTTATCCGCGTTGACTTGTCGCCGCCTAAAAATGATCCTTCTTCCCGCGCCGATGAATATCGGCAGCCGGAGGAAATGCAAAAGACTCTCTGCCTTGAAACGTCGCCGCCTGCTTGTTCGGCGGCGAGGGTTCTCGCGCCTTCTCGACGCGACGACCGGCGGCTCTTGGCTGTTTCGGGCGGTCAGGCTCGCGCTTGGGCGAGCCGGGCCTGGAGGGTCGTTTTTCGGAGGAAGCTCAGGATGGCGCAAGGAAAACACGATCTCGATCACGGCCAGGACGCGGGCCGTGGAAAGCAAACCCGTCGCGTCGACGTCATTGTGGTCGGCGCCGGCTTTGCGGGCATGTATGCCGTGTACAAGTTTCGCGAGATGGGAAAGCAGGTTGCTGGCGTTGAAGCCGGCGACGATGTCGGTGGCGTGTGGTACTGGAACCGCTATCCCGGCGCGCGCTGCGACCTGATGAGCGTCGACTACAGCTACGGCTTCTCCGACGAGATCCAGCAGAAATGGACCTGGTCCGAGCAGTTCGCCGCCCAGCCGGAAATCCTCGCCTACGCCAATTTCGTCGCGGACACGCTCGATCTGCGCAAGCACTTCATGTTCAACACGCGCGTCGTCAGCGCGGTATGGGACGAGGATGCGCGTGTGTGGCGCGCCACGACGAACAAGGGCGAGGTGATCGAGGCCCCGTATTGCATCATGGCGACCGGGCCGCTTTCGATCCCCAAGGATCCGGACATCCCCGGCATCGAGCGTTTCAAGGGCCAGTTGCTGCGTGCGCAGAAGTGGCCGCATGAGCCGGTCGACTTCGCCGGCAAGCGGGTCGGCGTGATCGGCACCGGCTCGACCGGCATCCAGATCGTGCAGACGCTGGGCAAGCAGGCGGGCGAGCTCTTCGTCTTTCAGCGCACGCCGAGCTACACGCTGCCGATGCGCAACCACCTGCTCGACGCCGACTATGTGGCGGAGATGAAGCGGCACTATCCGGCGATGCGCGAGGCGATGCGCAACAACCCGACCGGCGGGACGCGTCCCGTTTCGACCCGTCCCTTCTTCAGCCTGCCTCCCACGCAGCGACTTCAGGCGATGGAGCAGGCTTGGGAGAATGGCGGCCACACCTTTCTCGGCTCCTTCGCCGATCTGATGATCAATCAGGAGGCGAACGACCAGGTCGCAGATTTCGTGCGCGGCAAGATCGGCGAGATCGTCCGTGACCCGGAGACCGCCGAGGCGCTGAAGCCGCGCGACTATCCGATCTTTGCGCGCCGGCCCTGTCTCGATACCGAATATTACGAGACCTATAACCGCCCGAACGTCCATCTCGTCGACTGCCTGAAGGCGCCGATCGTCGAGATCACCGAAGAAGGCGTTCGCACCGAGGCCGGATTGACGGAACTCGACATCCTCATCTTCGCCACGGGTTACGACGCCTTGACCGGCGCGCTGCTCGCCTTCGACGTGGTCGGCCGCAACGGTCTGACGTTGAAGGAGAAATGGAAGGGCGGGCCGGTTTCCTATCTCGGCTTCATGGTTGCGGGCTTCCCCAATCTCTTTGCGCCGAGCGGTCCCAACGGTCCCGCCGCGCTCGCCAATCTGATCACCATCGCCGAGCATGATGTCGACTGGATTGCGGCTGCGATCTCGCACATGGAGAAGAACGGCCTGGAAACGGTCGAGGCCACGGAGTCGGCCGAGGCGGCATGGATGGACATGGTCGTCAAGCTCGCCGAGCGTTCGCTGATCCGCAAGGCGAAGACGTGGTGGGTAGGCTCCAATGTGAAGGGCAAGCCGCAGGGGCTGACCATGTTCGTCGGCGGCTTCAATAAATACCGCGATCTTTGCGCCGCCGCCGCTGATGGATATTCCGGCGTTTCCTTCGAAAGCGCTCGCAAGAGCGCCGCGGCATGACCATGTCGTGCGAAACGGCAGCCGCAGGCGCTCCCATGTATGGATTGATGCAGGACAGGCAGCTTCTGATCTCTGGCCTGATCGAGCATGCGGCGCGCTATCATCCCCATGTCGAGGTCGTGAGCCGGACCTGCGAAGGGCCTGTTGTTCGCACCAATTGGGCAGGGATCCGCTCTCGCGCCGCCCGGCTCGCCAAGGCGCTGCGCTCGCTCGGCGTCGGGTCGGGCGACAGGGTCGCCACGCTCGCATGGAACACGCATCGCCACCTGGAGCTCTACTTCGCGGTATCAGGCATCGGCGCGGTGCTGCACACGGTCAACCCGCGCCTTTTTCCCGAGCAGATCGACTACATCCTGAACCATGCCGAGAGCGGCGTGTTGTTCTTCGACATGCCCTTTGCCGGCCTGGTGAAGGAGCTTCGGCCCAGGCTTGGCCATGTCCGCCATTTCGTGGCGATGACCGGAACAGAAAACCTGACTGGCGATATTTCCGGCTGCGAAGCTTATGAGGCGCTGATCGAGGGCGAGACGGATGAACTCGTCTGGCCGGAATTCGACGAGAAATCAGCTTCCTCGCTTTGCTACACCTCCGGTACGACCGGGAATCCGAAGGGCGTTCTCTACTCGCACCGCTCGACCGTCCTCCATTCGTTCACGGCGTGCGCCGCTGACGGCCTCGGCCTGTCCAGCGCCGATAGCGTGCTGCTCGTCGTGCCGCTGTTTCACGTCAACGCCTGGGGAATTCCCTATGCTTCCGCGATGTGCGGGGCCCGGCTCGTCCTGCCCGGCCCGCAACTCGACGGAAAGAGCCTGTTCGAACTGGCCGCCTCAGAAGCCTGCAACGTCTCGCTCGGCGTTCCCACGGTCTGGATTGGCTTTTTCAAGCATATCGACGAGACGCCCGGACTCGATCTGTCCGCGTTGAAGCTGAAGCGCGTCGTGATCGGCGGATCGGCGGCGCCGCGCGCCATCATCGAGCGGTTCCGGCGCGACCACGGCGTCTTCGTCGTCCATGCATGGGGGATGAGCGAGACCAGTCCGCTCGCCACGATCGGCAATCTTCTGCCCATGCATCGCGATCTCGGCGAGCAGGAGCAGGTGGACGTTCAGGTCAGGCAGGGCCGGGCAATCTATGGCGTGGAACTCAGGATCCGCGGCGAGGACGGCCAGCCGCTGCCCCATGACGGATCGAAGGCGGGCGATCTGCTGGTGCGCGGGCCGTGGGTCGCCTCCGGCTATTTCAAGGGCGAGGGCGGCGACGTGCTAGACGGCGAGGGCTGGTTCGCGACAGGCGATGTCGCCCGGATCGACGCCGACGGTTATGTGCAGCTCACCGATCGCTCGAAGGACGTCATCAAGTCCGGCGGCGAATGGATTTCCTCGATCGATCTCGAAAACGCCGCGGTCGCCCACCCGGACGTTGCGGAAGCTGCTGTTATCGGCGTGTATCACCCGAAATGGCAGGAGCGACCGATCGCGATCGCCGTACTCGTCGAAGGTCACGACGTGGGCGAGGAGGAGCTGCTCACCTTCCTCGAGGACCGGGTGGTCAAGTGGTGGCTCCCCGACCGCATCCTCATCGTCGACGAGATCCCGAAGACGGGCACTGGCAAGTTCGACAAGAAAGTGGTCCGCGT
>JAUIBM010000418.1 GCA_030428345.1 Alphaproteobacteria bacterium
GTCGGGCGACACGTCGATCCACGCGCTCATGCGCTCGTTGACCACCATGTCGGAAAACACGGGGAAGAGCTTCTTCATGTTGATGATCGCCTGATCCAGAATGGCGTGCGAGGGTTCCGGACGCATGATGCGATAGCTCTCGAAGGGCGAGCGCTTGTCGAACTTCCAGTGCGAGGGCATGAGCGTTTCCTGCACGGAACGACTGCCGATGCGGAATTTCATGGCGCGCCACTCATTCTTGAGCGCCGGAATATAGTCGACGAAATAGCGGAAGCTGTCGGGCACGATGTCGACCGGATGCGCCGAGCGCATCGACATGTTGTAGCCGCCATCAAGGCGCTTGCGAAAGCCGAAACCCTTGCCGGAGCCGCAGCCGACCGGCCCGCCGCTGATCGGGCGGGTGCGCATCACCTGCGACAGCATCTTCAATTGCGGGATCTTGACGCCCTGGTTGCGTCCGAACATCGACGACCAGATGCCGCCGGCCAGCACCACATGCTTGCAGCGGATGCGGCCCTTCTCGGTAACCACCTCGCTGACGCGCCCGGCCTCGGTCTCGAAACCGCGCGCGGCGCATCCCTCGACGATCACCGCGCCAAGCTTTTCCGCTCCCCGGGCGATCAGTCTCGTCGCGATATGCGGCTCAGCAAAGCCATCCGACGCGGTATGCACGCCGCCGGCGAACTTGCGGGTAGCACCGGGCGCGAAATTGCCAATCTCCGACGCCGAGACGAAACGCGTATCGAGATTGAAGGGCTGGACCGCCTTCATCCAGCCTTCATACTTAGCCAGGTCTTTTTCCTCGTCGCAGAAATAGGTGATGCCATGCACCCGAAATCCGGGGTCCGCCCCGATGATCGACGGCAGTTCGGCCCAGATGTCCATGGCTCGCTTCATCAGCGGGACTTCGCGCGGATCGCGGCCCATCTTGCGCACCCAGCCCCAATTCCGGCTGGACTGCTCCTCGCCTATGGCGCCCTTCTCGAACAGCACGACGGGAATACCCTTCTGCGCGAGGAACAGCGCGGTGCAGGCGCCGATAATGCCGCCCCCGACCACCACAACCTCCGTCTCGGTGGGAACCACCTGAAAATCGCCGGCCGCAGAATTTTGAATGTTCATTGTCTTGTCCGCTGAAAGAGTGTCGTCATTTGTCTGCGCCGGGCCTTGCGGCGCCGGGCGATGGCTGTTTGCCGATATGCTCGAGAACGAACCGGTAGAATTCCCGCGCCGCAACCGACAGGTCGCCCTCGTCGGCGATGATGCCGATCGCGATGGGTATGGCAGGCAGGAACGGCTTGAAGCCAAGCCGGGGATTGCGCCGCAGATGCGGCGAATAGGGGCTGACGATCGATACGCCAAGTCCGGCCTCGACCAGATTGCATACCGCTTCGTGCGTCGTCGCCTCGGTCATCATCAACCGGTCCACCCCTGCGCGCTCGAACAATGCGTCGATCTCGAAACGGAAAGGCGTGCCGCGCGGAAAGCTGACGAAGGAACATCCCGCGATATCGCTTGCGTGAATGGTTTCACGGCCGGCGAATTCATGATCCACCGGGAAAACGCAGAGCGCCGGACGACGCATCAGCCCGCTCACCACGAGCGTGGAATTGGAGATCGGCAGGCTGGCGATGCCGATATCGGACCGGCGCGAGGAGACCCACTCCGCCACGCGGTCCTGCGGCAGGCTGTCGAGGCGGATCGAGATGTCGGGAAACCGGGACCTGAACCGTGCGATGATGTCGGGAAGCAACCCGTTGGCATAGAGCCCCATGGCTGCGACCGAGACCGAACCGCTCGTCAGGCTGCGGATCGCGTGCACCTGATGGTTCAGTTCTTCAAGGCCGACAAACAGCTTGTCGACCTGCTCGTAGAGCCGGCGCGCGTCATCGGTCGGCTCGGCGCCGCCGCGCTGTTTGCGGAACAGGCGAAAACCCACCGCTTCCTGGAAATCGATCATTAGGCGACTGACCGCCGGTTGGGAGATACCCAGAAGCTCCGCCGCCTTTGTCATGCTGCCGAGCGTGATGACCGCCCTGAATGCCTCTACCTGCCTGATATTAAACCGTTTCAACGCGCCTGGCTCCAAGCGGGCCGGGATGGATTCCTGACCGTCGCCATATTTTTCTCATAACATCTGGCGCAGCTAAGATCAACTTGACGGTATAAATGTTATGTCATACGCTGATTGAAAGTTGGACAGGGGTCCGCGGTGCACAATTTTGTTGCAGTGCGGCGAAAGACGGAGTCGCCACATTGAAATTGCCGCTGGCAGCATCGCATTGGGGCGCTTTCCGCGGCGAAGTCGTCGATGGCGAACTCGTGGCGATCCGGCCCTTCGAGCACGATCCAAAGCCAAGCGGCATGAATGACGCCTGGCCCGAAATGCTGACGTCGCCGCTTCGCGTCGCCCGTCCCGCGGTTCGCAAGGGATGGCTGGATGGCGACCGCGGCGCGGCGCGCGGCGATGACGAATACCAGGAAATCCCGTGGGACGAGGCGCTCGACCGCGTGGCCGGGGAAATCGGCCGCGTTCGATCGGAACACGGCAATTCGTCGCTCTTCGCCGGCTCTTATGGTTGGTCGAGCGCGGGCCGCCTGCACCATGCGCGCACGCTGGTGCGCCGTTTCTTCAATTCGATTGGCGGCTTCACCGACCAGGAGACCAATTACAGCTATGGCGCGGCGATGGCTTTCCTGCCGCGCATAACCGGAGTGCCCGACGCTGTCGGCGGAACGCTGACGTCCTTTGCCGCGATCCGCGATCACTGCGACGTGTTTCTGGCCTTTGGGGGCCTGCCCGCCAAGAACTGGGAGATCCAGGCCGGCGGCGTCGGCGAACACCGATACGAAGAATTCATGACCGGCGTCACGCGCCGGCTACGCACGATCAGCATCTCGCCGTTTCGCGGCGATCTGGAAGATCGCTTCCCGGCCGAATGGCTGGCGATCAGACCCAATACCGACACGGCGCTGATGCTCGCCCTGATCCAGGTCATCGTCGAGGCGGGCGCGCATGATCGCGCATTCCTGGATCGCTACATTGCTGGCGCGGACCGTTTTCTAGACTATGTCGCCGGACGTAGCGACGGGCTGGCCAAGACGCCCGAATGGGCGGCTGGCATTACCGGCATGGACGCGGCCGAAATCCGCAAGCTGGCGCTCGACCTGCCCGGCAAGCGGGTGATGGTGGCCGCGAACTGGAGCCTGCAGCGCGCCCGCCATGGCGAACAACCCTACTGGGCGGCGATCGCCCTTGCCGCCGTGCTGGGACAGATCGGACTTGCGGGCGGCGGTTTTGCATTTGGCTATGGCTCGTCCAACGCGATGGGCAATCCGCGCTATTCGACCCCGCTCTTCGGCTTGCCGATCGGCGCAAACCCGGTGGGCATCTCGATTCCGGTGGCGCGGGTCGCCGACATGCTGCTCAATCCGGGCGGGGCCTGCCGCTATGACGGGCGGGACATCACCTATCCGGACATCCGGCTGGTCTATTGGGCCGGCGGCAATCCCTTCCACCACCATCAGGACCTCAACCGGCTTCGCGAGGCGTTCCGCCGGCCGCAAACCGTGATCGTCAACGAGTGCTACTGGACGGCAACGGCGCGCCACGCCGACATCGTCATCGCCAATCATGCGCTCGTCATGGCGCAGGCGGCTCTGGGAGACGTGTTCGAGGACATGGACCTGCCGACCGTG